>DMRT01000343.1 GCA_003455235.1 Chitinophagaceae bacterium | reverse complement strand
TATACAGCACATGCAGCACAGGGCCGTTTGGTACTTTCTGTGCCAGGTGCCTGTATTCGGGATCAGCAGCCCACATAAAGTCGTGCACATTCGTTCCAACAAAATGCCAGGTTCTTTTTTCTTTCGTGGTTGGTTTCAGTTCAGAACCCGGCGTGTCATAACCCCAGCCGATCTCATTGGCATTCACCAATACACCCGTTCCGCCCAGTTTATAGTTTTTATCAATATTGATCGTTACGTCAAAATCACCCCACACGCCATAAAATTCCCGGGCGATGTATGGGGTGGGATGCCAGCCTTCATAATCGTATTCACACATTTTGGGATACCACTGGCTCATGCTGTACCGTACACCGGTGGTGGGGTTGTCTCTTCCGCTCCGGCGGATCTGCAATGGAACCTGCGCCTCAAACTCCATGTCGAACACCACTTTACTTTTTGCTGCAATGGGTTTGGTAAGATTTACTTCGAGGATAGTTTCGTGGTATTTGAATGGCTGCGGGATGCCATTCATCTTCAGTGAAATGATCTTCTGGTAACCGATCTCATTGTCTTTTAATTTGGAGATGCGGTCACGTACCCTGCCATCCCAGTCGGCACGGCCATTTACCAGTACCTTACCCAGTTCCTGGCTGCGGATATCCATACCGCTGCCCGGTTGAAACGCATTAAAATATAAATGATAAAACACCCGGTTCAATGCTTCGGGAGAATTATTGCTGTATTCCAGTTTCTGTTTCCCGGTAAACCGGTTGCTGCTAACATCCATATCGATGTTCATGGTGTACTTAACCGCCTGTTGCCAGCGGGAAGGCTGTGCAAAAGTGGTAGTGCAAAGACTTAACAGGATTACCGGCAGGAGAGATAATTTCTTCATGTAAACATTTTAAGATGGGTAAATTTCGGGAAAATACCGGTATAAAAATGATAAAACTGACGAGTGGTCAGGCAGTTCCCTGCACTACAATCACGATCTCGCCCTTTACCGGTTTTGTGTTAAAATGATCGTGTACTTCTTTCAGGCTTCCCCGTTTATTTTCTTCAAATTTTTTGCTCAGTTCCCGGCTCACACAGCAGGGTCTTTCTTCTCCGAAGTACTGAATCAAATCGGCCAGTGTTTTAACCAGCCGCATCGGGCTTTCGTAAAAGATCATGGTCCGTTCTTCGGCAGCCAGTTTTTTCAGCAGGGTTTGCCTCCCCTTTTTCAACGGAAGAAATCCTTCAAAACAAAAACTGTTCATCGGCAGGCCGCTGTTTACCAGGGCAGGCACAAAGGCGGTGGCACCGGGCAGGCATTCAACACGGATATCATTCTTGATGCATTCACGTACCAGCAAAAAAGCAGGATCGCTGATGCCCGGTGTTCCGGCATCCGTGATCAATGCCATCGTTTTACCGGCAGACAGTTGTTCAACCAGGTGGCTGAGTATCTTATGCTCATTGTGCTGGTGATAGGGAGAAATGGGCTTTTGCACCTGGTAATGATTGAGCAATACAGCAGAGGTACGGGTGTCTTCGGCCAGGATAAGATCAACACTTTTTAAAACATCGATGGCCCGGAAAGTAATATCAGCCAGGTTGCCAATGGGAGAAGGAACGATGTAAAGCATGATTTGATAATTTGAAGATGTGATGATTTGAAGATGCTATAATTATCAAATCACCAGATTAACTAATTGTCACATCGAATGTTTCCATCACCGGGTTGGCGAGTAATTTTTTAGCGGCTTCCTGTCCGGCTGCCAGGGCAGCTTCTTTATCAGCGGCATCTACCTGCAGGTCGATGTGCTTACCAATACGTACATCGGAAACATTGTTCAATCCCAGGTTCTGCAGGCCACCCATTACTGCTTTTCCCTGCGGATCCAGCAGGTCTTTCAGGGGCATTACTTTAATCTGAACGGTATAGGTCATGTGGAAGGTTGTTTATAAAACAAAGATAAAATAATGTACACGATAAACACGACCGGCACCGCCAGCCACTGAAAAATAAATGCAGAAATCACCGCAACAGCCAGCAGGATGATCTTGGGTATATTATTCTTAAGTCCGTAGTCTTTAAACTTCATCGCCATAATGGGAAGGTTACTTACCATCAGCCAGCTGAGTAATCCAATAAGGCCGTAAATCGTCCATTTATTAAAAAGGATATCCACCACCTGCTGCGTGTGATTGTTCCAGTAAATGAGGGGCAATGAGGCCACCACCAATCCCACGGCCGGCGTAGGCACACCTTTGAATCCGTAAGACTGTGAGTCGTCGATATTGAACTTTGCCAGTCGCCAGGCTCCGGCCGCTGCCAGCACAAAGGCAGGAACAAGCCATAAAAAAGAAGCATCCAGTCCATCTTCTTCCCGGGCCATGCTCATGCGTAAAAACTGGAAGAGGATCATAGAGGGAGCTACGCAAAAACTCACCACATCAGCCAGTGAGTCGAGTTGTTTTCCCATTTCCGAACTGGCTTTGAAAAGCCGGGCCACAAACCCGTCTAAAAAATCAACCACCGCTGCCAGCCCGATGAACAGGGAAGCCATCCATATTTTCTCCGGGATGTCGATCAGCTGGCTACCGTCAGCATCATACTGTATCACAATTCCATTCTGGAGAATGACTACAATAGCCAGGCAGCCAAAAATGAGATTAAGGAGGGTAAATAAATTAGGGATCTGCTTCATTGGTTTGATTGGGTGATTTGGAAATCTGCTGATTTCAAAATGGTCTCCATTTTCAAATCAGCAAATAGGCATATTTTCAAATCGTGTTTATTTTTTCATGAGTGCTTCAATATCTTCCACCGTGATGGGGATATTCTTCATCAGGTCTTTATTCCCATTCCGGGTTACCCAGAAGTTATTTTCAATACGGATTCCCATCTGTTCTTCTTCGATATAAATACCCGGCTCGATGGTAAACACCATACCCGCTTTGATGGGCTCTGTTCTTGTACCCAGGTCGTGTACATCAATACCCAGGTGATGCGATATGCCGTGGTAAAGGTATTTCCGGTAGGCCCTGTTCTCGGGGTCTTCGTTCTTTACGTCTGATTTTTTAAGCAGTCCGATCTTCTGGAAAATCACCGTGGCTTCATCACCGATCTTTTCAGTATAATCAACAATACTGATCCCTGGTTTCAGGATGCTGGCGGCATAATGATGTAAATGGAGGCAGGCATTGTACACGGTTTTTTGGCGGCGGGTGAATTTTCCGTTTACCGGAACTGTTCTGGTCAGGTCGGCATTATAATATCCGTATTCAGCGCCAAAGTCCATCAAGATCAGTTCACCGTCTTTACATACCTGGTTATTTTCCACGTAATGCAGGGCTCTTGCCCGGTCGCCGCTGGCGAGGATGGAGCCATAACCCGGACCCGTGGCCCGCTGTGACAAGAATGAATGATAGATCTCTCCTCCAATCTCGTATTCCATCACCCCCGGTTTGATGAACTTCAGTAATCTTCTGAAGGTATTGTCGGTGATATCAATAGCCTTTTGCAATACGTCAATTTCCAGC
>DMRT01000087.1 GCA_003455235.1 Chitinophagaceae bacterium | reverse complement strand
GTTTAAAGTTTGAGGGTTGAGGTTTCAGGTTAAGATACAGCTTATAAGGAATAAACCAATAAACAGGTACCCAAATAAACCAGTAAACAGATAAACCTAGTGCAACCTGGCACTTATCAGTTTCACAAATTCACTTCTTGTTTCATTCTTTTCAAATTCGCCCCAGAATGCAGAAGTGGTGGTTACTGAGTTTTGTTTCTCCACCCCACGCATCATCATGCACAGGTGTGAGGCTTCAATCACCACGGCCACGCCGAGGGGATTCAGTGTATCCTTAATGGAATTCAGTATCTGGTGGGTAAGCCGTTCCTGTACCTGCAGGCGGCGGCTGTATACATCCACCACCCTGGCTATTTTACTGAGCCCGGTGATGTATCCGTTGGGAATGTAAGCCACGTGTGCCTTGCCGTAAAAAGGAAGCATGTGATGTTCGCAGAGGCTGTACAGTTCAATATCCTTAACGATGATCATCTCGCTCACGTCTTCATGAAACTTGGCTGAGTTCAGTATGCCATTCGCATCCTGGTCGTACCCCTGTGTAAGGAACTGCATGGCCTGGGCCAGGCGTTCGGGAGTTTTCTGCAACCCTTCCCGGTCGGGGTTTTCGCCCAGCAGCTGCAGGGAGTTGCGGTAATTTTCCATGAGCCCTGAAGTGATGGCTTCATCATACTGCTCTGTTTTTTTATATGCCATGTAGTTTATTTTGGTCTTTTATCCGGCGGGGTACTCCACGAAATTCCGTTCGGTTTCGTACAGCCGCAGTTTCAGTTCAAATTTAGGATCAATCTTATTTCTTAATACCCGGTAGATGACAATTACGATGTTTTCAGCGGTGGGGTTCAGGTTTTTAAATTCCGCTGTATCCTCGTTGAGATTCTTATGATCGAAGCGGTCAATAATATTTTCTTTCACTAGGTCGCTCAGCAGCTTCAGGTCGAATACATACCCTGTCTCGGGATTGGGCTCCCCGATGAGTTTAACAATGAGCTCATAATTATGCCCGTGATAGTTGGGGTTATTGCATTTACCGAATACACGGTCGTTGGTGGCTTCATCCCAGGCCGGATTATGAAGCCGGTGGGCAGCGTTGAAATTCTCTTTGCGGTATACAGCCACTTTTTCTGCCATGGTAAAATGGTCTAATGGTTGACAATGTAACTGAAACTGTTTCTGTTTAATCAGGCGTCGTTTTGCCGGCGGTGGAAACAGAAGTCTGCTGTTCAAACCAGCCGGGCGCTGAAGCTAATTACAATTAAAGGTAGGAATTGTTCAGGTGAAACAGAAAATTAATCGCCGAAGTACTCGGTAAAGATCTTGGGTGTTTCCCGCAGGCGCAGGCTGTGCAGTATCACCCCTGCCGGCAGGTGCGGAACCAGCTGGTTCCAGATGGCAATCACCAGGTTTTCGATGGAACACATTTTTCCCTTCATAAAATCCACATCGAGGTTCAGGTTTTTATGATCCAGTTTCTCAATCACGTGCTCGTGAATGATGATGCTCAGTTTCTTTACATCATATACAAAACCTGTGTCCGGATCGGGGGTTCCTTTGATGGTTACATCGAGCTCAAAATTATGCCCGTGCCAGTTTTCATTGGCACAACGGCCAAACACTTCTTCGTTCTTTTCCCGGGTCCAGCCGGGATTGTAGAGCTTGTGTGCCGCATTAAAATGTTCTGTTCGTGTAACGTATACCATCTCGTTCCTCAAAATTTCCGCAAAGGTAGCTGCAAAATCCTGAAATATGAAGCCTAACCACGAAATTTGCAGTATGCAGATATTGTTGATAGCCGCTACGGAACCGGAAATAGGTCCCGCTATAGAAGCCCGTACCGGGGCCGATATACTGATCACAGGCGTTGGCCTGCCTTCGGCCCTCTATCACCTGCAGAAGAGAATGCACCAGATCGATTATGACCTGGTGATCCAGGCAGGTATTGCCGGAACCTATAACAGCAAATTGGAACCGGCACAAACAGTTTGGGTAAAACAGGATGCTTTTGGCGACCTGGGCATGGAAGAAAAAGAAAAGTTCACACCTCTTTTTGAAGCAGGGTTTGGCGGCCGGGATGAATTTCCTTTCACCAACGGCTGGCTGATGAACCCACATGAACTTGCTGCTGCTTTGTCTTTACCAGCGGTGAGCAGCGTTACTGTAAATAAAGTAACCGACAGCAAGTTACAGGAGCAGCAGATCATCAGACAGTTCAATCCTGATATTGAATCAATGGAAGGAGCGGCATTGCATTATGTTTGCCTCCAGGAACAGGTTCCGTTTATACAGTTGCGCTCCATATCAAACAGGGTGGGCGAACGGGACAAGAAAAAATGGACGATCAAAGAATCCATCGAAAACCTGAACAAAGAACTACTCCGTTTTTTAAACCAATAAGCTGATAAACCATTAATACCACTCATGACCCTCACCCTTGGTTTCTCCCCCTGCCCCAACGACACATTCATTTTTGATGCGCTGGTCAATCATAAGATCGATACCGGCGGTATTGAATTCAACGTGGTGCTGGACGATGTGCAAACCCTGAATGAATGGGCCATGGATGGCAAACTGGATATCACCAAATTAAGTTATGGCGTGCTTCCGCTGGTGACAGATCAATATTTGTTACTGAACAGCGGCAGCGCTTTAGGCCGGGGTGTAGGCCCCCTGCTGATCAGGAACGGAAGTACGGGTAACCCGGTATCCGACATGGTGGAGGTGGAAGAAAAACCCATTGCCATACCAGGCAGGTTCACTACCGCACACATGCTGTTTTCCCTGGCATTTCCGGCAGCCAATAACAAAGTATTTCTGCGGTACGACCAGGTGGAAGATTTCGTACTGCAAAACAAAGGACTGGGCGTAATCATTCACGAAAACCGGTTTACGTATGCAGAAAAGGGATTGGAAAAAATAACAGACCTCGGCGATTATTGGGAAAAAGAAACCGGAAATCCCATACCCCTGGGCGGTATTGTAATTAAACGTACGGTTGATAACAAAACAGCGGCAGCAGTTGACCGGTTGATCCGGGAAAGTATTGAATATGCATACCGGCATCACCACAAAGAACTGACGGACTATGTAAAAATGCATTCGCAGGAAATGAGTGAAGCCGTGATGCGCAAACACATCGATCTTTATGTAAATGATTTTTCCATCGATCTTGGTGCAGAAGGAAAAAATGCGGTAAAAAAATTACTGGAAGTTTTCAGGCAAACCCATCCGCATCTTTCTTTCTCACAAAAGGTATTCCTTGACTGATCAGTCCCGTATTCCCACCCCCAGGTCTTTCTTCAGCGCTTTACCATACACTGCGAGGCAGCGTTTGCGTGCCAGTTCATGTTCCACCATTGGTTTGGGATAGCTGAACTCATTGAGGTCGGGTACCCATTTTTTTATATACGTCAGTTGCGGATCAAATTTCTGTGTTTGCAGGTAGGGGTTGAATATTCGGAAATAGGGAGCCGCATCGCAACCGCTTCCGGCAGCCCATTGCCAGCCGCCGTTATTGGCTGCCAGGTCAAAGTCGAGCAGTTTTTCTGCAAAATATGCCTCGCCGAGCCGCCAGTCGAGTAACAAATGCTTGGTAAGAAACGATGCCACAA
>DMRT01000333.1 GCA_003455235.1 Chitinophagaceae bacterium | reverse complement strand
AGTTTTTGCAGAAAAGGTGGGAGGCGATATACTCGACATCACCTGGGCATGGGCCACCTACCTGGTAATAACCGGGCTGCTGTATATCCTGGTTGGAAAACTGCTCAACAACAAAACCTACAAGGCCCGTGTGATGGTTGCAGGTTATACACTCAACGCCCTGTTTACTTTTGGTTACCTGCTGGTGGACTCTCCTGTCAAATTATTTCTGGTACAGGCCGGGCTGGGTATTGCCGAAGCAATTGGTACGCCGGCATGGGATGCATTGTATGCAAAAAACCTGCACGAAGAGATGGATTCATATGCCTGGGGACTTTCCACGGGTCAGTCGCAGATTGTAACGGGCATTGCATTCGGACTGGGTGGTCTGATTACACATTATATTTCATTTGAAGCGTTGTTCATCTGCATGGGAATAATTCAACTGGCCGCCGCCGCAGTAACATTCCAGTTATTATTTTACAAAGAAAAAGAACCGGATCGCACGGGTACAGATTAGCATCACAACCGCCTGGTTCCATCGGCCGTTTGCATGATGTAGGCCTCGGGCAAAATGCCGAACGCTTTTTGATATGCAGTACCGGCTTCTTCCACAAAATCATTTACTGCCTCTTCTTTAATAATATTGATGGTGCACCCGCCAAAACCGCCGCCCATCAGCCTTGCACCAAGCACGTTTTTATCTGCCATGGCCAGCCCGGCCAGGAAATCAATTTCAGCGCAGCTCACTTTATACAGTTTGCTTAAACCTTCGTGTGTTTCAAACATCAGTTTACCAAAACCGGCCAGGTCGTTTTGCTGCAATAAGGCCGCCCCCTTTTGGGTACGGCCGATTTCTTCCACCACGTATTTGCAGCAAGCAAATACTTCCGGGCGCAGCAGGTCTTTACAGCGCAACAGGTCAGCCGCATCATCAATATCCCGGAATGACTGAATGGATAATTCTTTTTTCAGCACGCTCATTCCTTCTTCGCAATATTGCCTGCGTACATTGTATTCGCCGCTGGCAAGCGAATGATGCACTTTGCTGTTAAGCAGTACAATCCGGTATCCATCCAGCTGCAGCGGAAAATAATCATGGGTGATGTTACGGCAGTCGAGCAGCAGTACATGATCTTTCTTTCCGTTGAGGCTGGCATACATATCCATGATGCCGCACTGCACACCGGGGTAGGTATGTTCGGCCCGCTGGCAAAGCAGGGCCAGTTCCTTCCTGTTCATCCCGAAGCCGAAGACGTCATTAAGTGCAAAAGCAAGTCCTGCTTCCACGGCGGCCGATGAACTCATACCGGCGCCCACGGGAATATCGCCTGCAAACACGCAATCGAACCCCGTCAGGTCTTTCCCCAGTTTCAAAAACTGGTCAACCACCCCCAGTACATAGTTTTTCCAGCCCTCATTCTTTTGCACCCCGGTGACGGGAGTTGAAAACGATTCATCAAAATCAATTGAGTAAAAATTTATTGTTGCCGTACTGTTGGGGGCAATAGCATAATACACGCCCATGTTGATGGCTGCGGGCATCACATAGCCATCGTTGTAATCAACATGCTCGCCGAGGAGATTGATGCGTCCGGGTGAAAAAAACAGTACCGGTGCCGCCTGGTATTTTTCCCGGAAACGGCTGGTTACATTCTGAGTTCCGTCATTCATGCAACTAATTTAGGCACTTATTGTATTCACTGTTGTAAAAAGGCAACCCTTGCTACCCGATCAGCGATTTTAGGATTAAGAAACCGATTACATGCAGAATGAACTGAATCCTGCCGGCATCGCCCCGGTAAGCAACCGTGAGATCGTGGACGAAAAAGCGCTTACCGTAGCCATCCCGCTGGTACGGATGGAAAGCGGGCCGGCTACCGTGATCGACATCAGGGATTTTGTTACGCCCATCGTGTATCATCCGCTGGAAGACGGACTGAACCTGGCGATGAAACGGGCGGTGGATATTATGGCAGCTGTGCTGTTCATCGTGGCGGTTCTTTCCTGGCTCATCCCGTTGATGGCCATTCTTATTAAACTGGATTCGAAAGGACCGGTGTTTTTCCTGCAGAAAAGAAATAAACGACGGGGCGAACTGTTCAGCTGCATCAAGTTCCGCTCCATGGTGGGCAATGCAGATGCAGACATATTACCGGCCGGAAAGAACGACAGCCGCATCACCCGTATCGGGCGCTTCCTCCGCAGGTACCACCTGGATGAATTGCCACAGTTTATCAATGTGCTGCTCGGCGATATGTCCATTATCGGCCCCAGGCCTCATATGGTGAGTGAAAACCTGAAATTTGACGGACTGATAAAGAACTACAACAGCCGGCATAAAGTAAAACCCGGTATCACCGGGCTGGCACAGGTAATGGGCTATGTGGGTGAAACAGACAATATTCATAAAATGAAAAAAAGGGTGAACATGGATATCTTTTATATACGTCACTGGTCGCTTTGGTTAGACATAACCATTCTTTTCCGCACCCTCCGCCGGTTCCTGGCTTTATAGTATGCTTGTATTATCTTTCGTTCTGCCTTTTGCACCTTTAACCAATTTTCTTTCGTGAAGCGCACGCTGCAAAACATACTGCGGGTATTGAATGCTAAGGAGAAGAACCGTTTCTTCCTCCTGCTGGCACTCGACCTGCTTATTAATATCACCGATATTGTTTTCCTGGCCGGGCTGATCTGGATCATCCAGTTTTATATCCAGCCCGAGCAGGCCAGCCGCCTTTCCTTCCTGCCAGACCCCCTGGCCAATCGTGACTCTGTTATATTCATTGCCCTCTTTGTTTTGCTGTTCACAATAAAGAACTGGGCAGCTTATCTTGTCTCCCGGGCACAGTTTCGTTTCACCAGCGGCGTGGCGATCCGTCTTTCGGGTTATGCGCTGACCAACTACCAGCGGGCTCCTTTCCATGAATTCATTAATACCGATTCTTCCGTACACCTGCGCAATATCTGTTTCCGCCCCTTTGATTTCTGCCAGTACATACTTTCCGGCACCCAACAGATCATTACCCAACTCTCGTTGATGCTGATCACAGTGATTGCCATCCTGCTGTTTAATGCCAAACTGTTTTTTTTATTACTGCTGATTTTATTACCGCCAGTAGTTGCTGTATTCTGGTTTATGAAAAAGAAGCTGGCCATCACCCGGAGAAACATCCAGGAACACAACGAACGTTCGTTCCGGTATGTGCTGGATGCATTGAAAGGATGGGTGGAAGGGAATATATATGCACGCAATGATTTTTTCCAGCGCCGTTTTGTACGGGCCAGAAAAATATTCAGCGTTCACTTGTTTGATTCGTTTGCCCTGCAGAGTATGCCCGGCCGGGTCATCGAGATTTTCGCCGTACTTGGGCTATTCATCCTGGTAGTGATTATTAAATGGACAGGCAATGCCGATCATTCCATGCTGGTTACCGTAGGCGCTTTTATGGCCGCTGCCTACAAAATCATTCCTGGCATGGTGAAAATTGTAAACCTGGGCGGACAAATGAAAGCGTATGAATTTTCACTGGATGAAACGGAAGAACGTGAACCCGCTGTGGCAAAGACAGCAGGAAACCCGCCAGGTACAATACATTCGGTTGAGTTGAGAGATATCCATTTTCAATACGGCGATCAAAAAGTGCTGCAGAATTTCTCATTAACCATTCAACCGGGTGATTTCATTGGCATCAGCGGAATATCCGGCAAAGGCAAAACAACCCTCTTCAACCTGCTGCTTGGTTTCCTGGAGCCGGCCAGGGGAAGTATATATATAAATGGAGAAGCAATAAAAAGCCGCGACATTAAAGATTACTGGCCCTGGGTTGCGTATGTCCGGCAGCAGGGGTTTTTCATTCACGATACAATGATGCGGAATATAACATTGGAAGAAGAAGCCGGTGATCAGCAAAAACTGGCTGATGCAATCCTGGTCGCCGGGCTGGATAAGCTGTCTTCCGTTTTTCCTGAAGGAATTGAAAAAGTGATCACTGAAAACGGGAAGAACATCAGCGGCGGGCAGCAACAACGTATTGCACTTGCAAGAGCCTTGTATAAAGATGCCCCTTTCATGTTACTGGATGAGCCTTTTAATGAACTGGATGAAGATGCCACGCTGACCCTGCTGCATCATTTTAAAAAACTGGCGGCCAGCGGAAAAGCAATACTGATGATCACACACGATAAAAAAAGTCTTTCGTTCTGCACCAAAACCATTTCGCTGGATGAACAGGAATGACGATACATTGGTAATCCTTACTCCCGGGTTTGCAGAATCGGAAGCTGATATCAATTGCCTGCCTATGCAGCAAAGCCTCGTGCGTACCATTAAGCAGCATCACCCCTCACTTAAGATTGTTGTTCTCAGTTTTCAATACCCCTATTTCAAAAATGAATACAATTGGCATGGAATAAATGTGATTCCTTTTGCAGGAAGAAATAAGGGTGGTTTTGCAAGACTGCTGTTGAGGCGGCAGGTTTTACAAGTGCTGGAAAAGATAAACAGGTCTGGCCAGATCATCGGGCTGCTCAGTTTTTGGTACAATGAATGCGCCTGGGTGGGAAATAAATTCGCGGGCAGGCATGGACTTAAACATTATTGCTGGCTGCTGGGACAGGATGCCCGGGAAGGTAACAAGCATGTAAAGCATATAAAGCCGGAAGGCGGTGAGCTGATTGCCCTTTCAGATTTTATACAGGATGAGTTTGAACGGAACTACGGAATAAGACCATTGCACATGATCCCTCCGGGCGTGGAAACAATACCACTGAACACAGACAGAAACAAGAGAGATATTAATATTCTTGGCGCCGGCTCTCTCATTCCATTGAAGCAATACAATGTATTTATTGAAGTGATTGCAGGGCTGAAAGAACAAAGGCCGGATATCAGGGCTTTTATTGCCGGGGATGGGCCTGAAAGAGAAAAATTACAGGCGCTGATCTCAACATATGGTCTTACCGGTAACATTGTACTTACCGGTGAGCTGCCGCATGATGAGCTTCTGCGGGTGATGCAGCAGACCACCATCTTTATTCATCCTTCTTCTTACGAAGGATTTGGCATGGTATGCCTGGAAGCGCTGCAGGCCGGCGCACAGGTCATCAGCTTTTGCAGACCGATGAAGCAGTCCGTTGATCAATGGCATATTGTAGCCGGCAAAGATGAAATGATACAAAAAGCAAAAGAACTTCTTAAGAAGGAAGAATACAGACAGGTGGTTCCTTTCACCATCGATGACACGGTCAAAAAAATGATGGCCCTTTACAACGAGTAAGATCGTTAACCTTTCAGGATTGCCTTCCCGGTTTTTTTAACCGGAACCATACTGAACGGTTTATACCCCCAGGCTTTGATAAAAACATGAATGGCTTTCATTCTTTTTTTGTTCTTCAGGTAATCTTCTCCAAAATGGATATACAGCCTGAACAATGAATCATCAGCCATGGAGGAAGAAAGGTGGCCCTGCTGCCGGTGCCGGTTGATCACAGCAATCCCTTCCCGGTAGCCATATTCCCAGTTGCTGGTACTGAAGCTGTTTGCATGCAGCCGACGGTACAGCAATGGCTCATACAGGATCACGGCTTTGTAAGCCAATGCCAGTCCGAGTACAAATTCCACATCGGAATACGGATGCGTTTTAATGTATTTGTGTATCACCGGCAGGCATTCCCGCCGGAACATCAATGTTTGCGGTAGTATGGAAGCCCCCGACTGAAAGAACAGAAGATAGATATTGTCAACAAGCATTCCTTCCCGCTGCTTATAAAAATATTCGAGCGGATCACCGGGTTTTAAAAAATTATATCCGCCCGTAATAGAAAATCCCGCATCAGGATGATCGTTTAATGCAGCTGCCTGTTTTTCCAGTTTATCATCAGCCCATAGATCATCGGAATCCAGGAAGGCAATCAATTCCCCGGAAGAGAGTTCAATACCGATGTTTTTCAGCTTGATTCCCAGTCCCACTTTACCTGCCTCATAAAAACGAACCCGGTTGTCGCAGATCTGTTCCATCAATGCTGCCGTATGATCTTCTGACCCATCATCCACGATGATCAGCTCCCAGTTTGTATAGGTCTGCCGCAGTACACTAGCCACCGACTCCATTATAAAGCCGGCCCGGTTAAAAGTAGGCATGATGATACTTATTTTCGGCGTTGTACTCATTTTATATCTGGCAATCCAAAAGTTTCTTCCATTTTAGCAGCAATGGCTTTAAAGGAAAGTGTTTGCCGGAACTGCTGCAACACTTTTTTCTTCTCTTCTTCTTTATCAAGCTTTACTGTTTGCAGCAGTATTGCCGATAACCCATCGGCATCACCCGGTTCATACAAAAAGCCGCAGCTTCCTTTTGCCGTCATCATCCGGAAGGAAGGAATATTGGTGAGGATAGGAATACAGCTGCATCCCATGGCTTCACAAACAGCTACCCCGCTCCCTTCGTAATGCGAAGCCGAAATAATGAAATCAGCACTGTTATACCAGTATTCCATTTCCGGGTGAGCAACCCTGCCCACCAGCTTTACGGCACAGGAAAGGTCTATGTCCTTTTCCAGGTAAGCCTGGATATCCCCCAGCAGTTCTTCTGTATGATAGATCATATAAAGTCTTGCACCCGGCTGTTGTGTAACATGGGAGGCAAATGCCTTCAATACTGTTAACGGATCTTTATTTGCATCCAGCCGGCCTACAAATAAAAAGACGGGAGAGCCGGTTACTTGGGTGTGTACAACGGCTTCTTCTTTTTCCATCGGTTTAAAGAAGGATGAGGCTTCCATGGCTTCCACTATTTTATCCTGCCTGGCTATGATGCCATTCTTTACCCACTCTGCTCCGGCTTCCCGGGACGTGAAGAAATGCCATTGAACATACCTGTCGGCTACCCGTTGCAACAGCTTGCGCAACCCGGCAGATGGTTTTTCTGCATGATTGATGACCGCAATTTTTATTTTCTTTCCCAATGCGTGGCGCAGTTGTATCAATTGCCAGGGGAAGACAAACCCATTCACCAGAATAATATCGGGGTGCTGCTTTTTGATGTACCGGTGAAGCTTCCATGGAAAATAGAAATGATAATTCCGCGGATCGATGAAGTGATAGTGAACCCCATTCTGTAACAATTCGCCCGAGTAACTGATCTGTTCAGTACTGATTACTTCATGCTTCTTTGCCAGCGCTTCCAGTATACCGGTATGAAAGGAAATCCGCTTCAGCCATTCCTCCGGATCGGCAAATGCGGCGGTGTAGCTGTAGCCGGTACTGATGATCTTCATCGGTTGTTGCAGATATTTTCTTAGTTTTAAATATGAAGCTGGTAAAAAAAATACTGGACCGGTTTAATGGACTTCAGTACCCGCAGGAATACCTCTGCTTTGCCCGTGGATTTTTTTACCAGCCCCTTCATGTATACCTTGTTGGCAGCAATGAAGTCATCAAAGAGGTCACCCAGCAGCACCTGTTTGTGGGTTATTGCCCCCTGGTATTCGCCTTCAGCGGACCGGGTTGCGGCTCATCCATTCAGCTTGTTTTTACTCACCAGCTACTGAAACCAAACGAGTTTTATTCAGAAAAGGATGCCCTTGCCTGGCTGGAAATGAAGCAGGTAAAGGAACAGTTCAACAACGAGTCACATGTAGTTTACTATGAAGGCACCCACGGATCCCATCATTTTATCCCTGATTTCAACCAATACCTGAATAAGCTGAACAATAAATGGTACAACAAAAAACCCGGCAATGTTTTCCTGCACGATAATCTCTACAGGCAGGTGCAGATTGCCTATGCGGTTCCACGGAACATTTCCCTCATCAGCATTCAACAGGGGGAATTTTATAACCTCTTCCCCACCGACCTGCACGGGCAGATCGATGAGAACCACTATATCATTTCCCTCCGCACCGGGGGCAAGGCACTGGAGCAGGTGAAAAAAGCCGGCAAACTGCTGCTCTCCCAGGTACAGGCCGAAGCATATCAAATGGTGTATAACCTGGGCAAAAACCATATGCAGGAACCAAAACCCAAAGAGAATTTTCCTTTCTCATCCTTGTTATCACAAAACCTGCTATGGCCCCTGCCCCAGCATGCCATCAGCTACCGGGAGTTGGTTTTGCTGGAAGGCTTTGAACAAGGCATCCACACAATCCTGCTGTTCCGCATCGGCTTCAGCCACCCGGGAGCTAACGAGAAGAACAGCCTGGCACATATCCACAACAGCTACGCCAGCTGGCGCTACAAAAACGGTCTGGCAGGCAACTTTTTACTCCGCTGAACCGATTTGACTCAGAGGTGTTTACATTCCTCTTTCCGGCATGAACCGAGTCCTTTTATTCAATCCACGGAGTGCAAATTACAAACCGAGAATCCCTAATTCCATTCTCAGTATTGCTTCATCCATCGAAGGACGGTATGACTATGTGATCGTGGATGGCAACCTGGAAACCGATCCATGGATAACCATCGAACGCTATTTATCGGAAGGCAACTTTGGTTATTTCGGTTGCACCTGCATGCCCGGTCCGCAATTAAAACAGGCCATTCCCATTTCAAAAAAGATACGGGATCTGTATCCAGGTATTACAATCACCTGGGGAGGATATTTTGCTTCCAACCAGTCGAAAGTGGTGCTTGAATCCGGTTATGTTGATTTCGTGATCAATGGTCCCGGAGAAAAATCATTTCCAGCCCTGCTGGATGCCCTTGAGAACGATAGGCCTTACGAACTGATCCACAACCTTATTTACCGGGCGGGAGAAAGGATCATCAAAACTCCCAAGGACGAACTGTATGATCCCGATACACTTCCTTCATTGCCGTATGAAAAGCTGAACACATTTTACCCGATTCAGCGCTACCTCGGTAAAACCTATCTCGGCACCCGAACAATTGCCTACCATTCCAGCATGGGCTGCCCGTTCAAATGTTCCTTCTGCGCCGTGGTTCCCATTTACAATGCACGGTGGAGGGGAAAGTCGGCCCCGCTTATTTACAACGACATCAAATACCTGAAAGAAAATTTCGGGGGCAATGCCATTGAATTCCACGACAACAATTTTTTTGTATCGGAAAAAAGAACGGTTGAATTTTCCCGGCTCATTAAACCGGAGAAAATGACCTGGTGGGGCGAAGGCCGCATTGACACCATCGACAAGTATTCCGATGAGTCGCTGGCCCTGATGAGGGAAAGCGGATGCAAGATGATCTTCTTTGGTGCCGAAACCGGCAATGATGAAATACTGAAGAAGATGGACAAGGGAGGAACACAAACCGCTGCTGAGATCCGTTCTTTTGCTGAACGCATCGGCCGGTTCGACATCATCCCTGAATATTCTTTTGTGCTGGGCACCCCCGCTGATACGCCCGAACAGGCCATGAAGCAGATTGAGCAGGACATTGCCTTCATCAAAGAGATCAAACAGATCAACCCCCGCACCGAGATCATCATTTATGTATACAGTCCAGTACCCACCGAAGGCAGCGACATGTACAACAAGGTGCTGGGCAGCGGCTTTCATTTCCCGGAGAAGCTGGAAGACTGGATCAGTCCGCAGTGGGAAAGCTTTGACCTGCGCAAAAATCCGTTAACCCCCTGGCTTACGCCGGAAATGATCAACAAGATCAAGGATTTTGAAACAGTACTCAACGGGTATTATCCCACGGCATCGGATATCAGGATGTCGGGACTGAAGAGAAGGGTGATAAAAAACATTGCAGCGTTGCGCTACAAAGCAGGCTTATACAAAATGCCCTACGAACTGAAAGCGCTGCAGGTACTCTGGAAATACCGGCAGCCGGAGATTGAGGGCTTTTAAATTAGTTGAACCACCTAGTTTATGTGTACCATGTGGTTCAATAGTAAATTTCTAAAACAGTTTGAATACTGCATTTAAACATATCGTTGCCCGAACGTACAAACCGTTGCTGGTAAAGTATCTTGCCAAAACAAGAACTTACCGGTACCAGGACATCCGCCTGTTTGTTCCGCCCGAAGTATTTCATCCAGGTTTCTTTTTCAGCACGCAATTCCTGCTGGAGTATGTAAATAAGCTGCCGTTGCAGGGAAAGCAGCTACTGGAATTGGGTTGCGGCAGCGGTTTGATCTCCATAGCGGCGGCAAAAAAAGGAGCCCTCGTTACAGCATCAGACATCAACCCTGTTGCCGTGGAAGCATTGAAAAAGAACAGCAGGAATAATAATGCTCCGCTGACGGTGATCGGCTCTGACCTTTTCGACGATATTCCTGTAAAACAGTTCGACATCATTGCCATCAACCCGCCTTTCTACAAAAAACAGCCGGCCACCGCAAAGGATCATGCCTGGTATTGCGGGGAGAACGGGGAGTATTTTTCAAAACTCTTTGCTTCTCTGCGGGAGTATATCCATAAACATGCGGAAATTCTGATGGTGCTTATTGATGATTGTGATATGGAAATGATCAACGGGTATGCTGCAGCAAATGGTTTCTCACTCCGTTGTGTACAAGACAAAAAAAACATGCTGGAACAGTTATTCATTTATACCATAAAAAGGGATGTATGAGCAACACCATTACTCAGCAGTCCGTGAACCGTTCCGCTGCTGCGGAGTTTGACCGGCTGTATACCAGCCTGCGTCGTAAAGAGGGAAGAATGTACAGCGATGAAGAACTTACACTTCTTCCGGTGATCAATGAAACACATCCGTACATCAGTGAATGGCGTACCCGGAGAAATTCATGCCGGGCCCTGCTCAGTTATATAAAGCAACGCAGCAATATCCTGTCGATCATGGAAGTAGGCTGCGGCAACGGGTGGTTATCGGCCAGGATGGCCAATCAGGTTGATGCAGAAGTTACCGGGCTCGACATCAACACAGCAGAACTGGAGCAGGCCAGGCGGGTGTTTAAAAAAATTCCGGGGCTCCGCTTCATAAACGGAACAATCAATACTGAAGAACTGGCCGACAAAAAATTTGACCTGATTCTTTTTGCGGCTTCCATCCAGTATTTTCAATCATTGCCGGGTATCATCAATACCTGTTTCGAACACCTCACCTTACAAGGCGAGATTCACATCATGGATTCTCCTTTCTACACCGGAAATGAAAAAGAAGCGGCCCGGCAGCGTACGGCCGATCATTACAAAAAAATGGGGTTCCCGGAAATGGCGGCTCATTATTTTCATCATAGCATTTCCGACCTGGATGATTTCCAGTACAAGATCCTGCATCACCCGCATTCCTGGAAGAACAAGCTGTCGATCAAGAAAAATCCTTTTTACTGGATCGCCATTAAAAACAGGTACAGTTAAGATGCTGCTGCAATCACCATATCAAACCTATAAACGGTACCGCAGCCTGCAAACGCACAAGATCAGCGCTATGCCGATTGTGATCCTGATGCCGCACAGCGCCTGCAACTGCCGTTGTGTGATGTGTGATATCTGGAAGGGAAACCAGGACCTGAAGCAGCTTTCGGAAGCGGATGTACTTGACCTGCTGACAACGCTCAAAAACCTCGGTACCCGGCAGGTGCTTATGTCGGGCGGCGAAGCATTGCTCAACCCGAATTTTTTCCGGTTCTGCGAAATCCTCAAAACAGAAAACATAAAGATCAGCTTACTATCAACAGGATTGACACTGAAAAAAAATGCGGAGAACCTGGTGAAGTGGGTGGATGATATCATTGTATCACTGGATGGTGACGGGGCAACACATGATCTCATCCGGAATATACCGGGTGCATTTCACAAAATGACAGAAGGCATCAAAGCCATCCGTTTATTGAAACCATCCTTCCGCATTACAGGACGGACAGTGATTCACCGGCTGAACTATGCCTCCTGGCCACAGATCATTGAAAGCGCCAAGCATATCGGTCTTGACCAGATCAGCTTCCTGCCGGCAGATGTAAGCAGTCATGCCTTTAACCGGGAAGTGTTATGGTCGGAAAAAAGGCAGCATGAAGTATTGCCGGAAGAAAAAGAACTGGACGAGCTGAAACGGGTGATCGATTACCTGTTCACGAACAATAAACATGATTTTGACCGGAGATTCATTGCCGAAAGCAGGGAAAAGATCCATAACATCTGGTCGTATTACGCTGCTTTTTATGGATACAACAGTTTTCCCTATAAAAAGTGCAATGCGCCCTGGGTGTCGGTGGTAGTGGAAGCCGACGGAACGGTAAGGCCCTGTTTCTTTCATGAGGCAATGGGCAATATCAACCATACATCGTTGGAAAAAATAATCAACAGTCAGTCTGCCATTGAATTCAGGAAGAACCTGGATATGGAAAAAAATGAAACCTGTAAGAAATGCGTCTGTTATCTTAACCTGTCACCCGGAACAATTTTATAACCATGAAGAACATCCTCTTCTCTCATTCCTACTTTCTCCGTTTCGACCCCAAGCAATGGGCCACCGGCCAGCCGTATGCACCGCTGGGCACCCTGTATGCCGCCTCGATGATGAGGGAACATGGATACAATGTGAGCCTCTTTGATACCATGTTTGCCACCCAACCCGAAGAGATCATTCCGCACCTGGCGCTGGACAGGCCCGACCTGTTTGTCCTTTACGATGATGGATTCAATTACCTTACCAAAATGTGCCTCACCAACATGCGTGAGGCGGCGTTCAAAATGATCCGGCTGGCAAAGCAGCGGGGCTGTACCGTGGTTGTTTCCAGTTCGGATTCCACCGACCGTTTTGAAATGTACCTCAATGAAGGAGCGGATTTCATCCTGCTCGGTGAAGCCGAACTCACCCTGCTGGAACTGAGTGAGGCAATCCGAAAAAAAGAAAAGGATTTTTTTTATATAGAAGGCCTTGCTTTCAAACACAACAATGCGGTTGTAAAAACAAAAAGACGGGATGTTATCAGGGATCTTGATTCCCTGCCGCTTCCTGCCTGGGACCTGGTGAACATAGAGCCGTACCGGGATATGTGGATGAAAAGCTCCGGTTATTTCTCGATCAATATGGGAACCACCCGTGGATGCCCGTTCAAATGTAACTGGTGCGCCAAACCCATATACGGCAACCGCTACAACAGCCGCAGTCCCGAACACGTGGTCAATGAACTACTGGTACTGAAAAAGCGATTCAGTTTCGATCATGTATGGTTCTGTGATGATATTTTCGGACTGAAACCCGGGTGGCTCACCCGTTTTGCCGACCTTGTTGAACAGGAAGGCCTTCGCTTCAGGTTCAAGATGCAGGGAAGGGTTGACCTGTTATTACAGGAAGACAATATCAAAGCGCTCGCCAGGGCAGGCTGCGAGAATATATGGATGGGCGCTGAGAGCGGCTCACAAAAGATACTGGATGCCATGGACAAGGGAACCACGGTTGAACAGATCCATGATGCCACCCGAATGCTTAAGAAGAACGGCATCCATCCTTCTTTCTTTATACAGTTCGGTTACCCGGGTGAAACAAAGAAAGACATAGACCTTACCATTGCCATGATCAACCGGTTGCTGCCATATGAGATCGGCATCTCGGTTTCCTATCCTTTACCCGGCACCGCCTTCTTTGAAAATGTAAAAAACCAGTTACAGCAAAAAACCAACTGGACCGATTCGGATGAACTGGCCCTGATGTTCCGAAATACCTACCAACCCGCTTTTTACAAACAACTGCACCGGTATGTTCATAAAACCTACCGCAAGCATCTTGCCCTGGAACATACAAAGAACCTGGTATTAAATCCGCTCACAATGAACTTTAAAACCATCCGGAAAGCTTTGTCTGCCCTGTATTACACACCTGCCGCATTTTTCGACAGGCAAAAATTACTCCGGCTTGAAAGAACCAGCGCATGAGTTTGGTGAACCATAACGAACAACAGGCAGAAATTGCGTTCAGCCGGCAGTCGCCGGTCTTTGATGAATTATACAGCGGGAATACGATCATTCAGTATAAACGGGCAAGGGTAAGAACTCATGTAAACACATTTCTCCGCCCCGGGAGTGATATATTGGAGCTGAACAGCGGTACCGGCGAAGATGCCGTATGGTTTGCCCAGCAGGGTCATACTGTTCACGCCACCGATATTTCAGGAGGAATGCAGGAAGTTTTAAAAAGCAAAGTGACAGCCCTGAACCTGGAAGGAAAAATCAGTTCGGAACTCATTTCCTTTACACAACTTCAGCACTTAAGGAATCCCAAAGCCTATGATCTTATCTTTTCCAACTTTGCCGGGCTCAATTGCACAGGAGAGCTGGACAAGGTGTTGAGATCACTATCTCCATTGGTAAAACAAGGTGGGGTCGTTACACTCGTGATTTTACCCAGGTTCTGTTTGTGGGAGTTCCTGCTGCTGTTCAAAGGGTATTTTAAAACGGCCTTTCGCCGTTTTTTCAGCAGTAAGGGAAGAAAAGCACAGGTGGAAGGAGGGTATTTCAAATGCTGGTATTATAACCCCTCCTATGTGATAAAACACATGAGCCCGGCATTCGACTGCATTGCGCTGGAAGGTTTATGCACACTGGTTCCTCCATCCTATATCGAAGGCTTTGCAGAAAAGCACCCGGGGGCATATGCATTCTTAAAAAGGAAAGAAGATAAATGGAAGAATAACTGGCCCTGGAAAAGCACCGGCGATTATTACATTATTTCCTTCCGGAAAAGATAAGATCACAGAACCAATGAAGGAGTCTTTTCTGCTGTATGCAGCAGCTGCTGCACTTTCTGCCTGTACTGCTCCACCACTTTATGCTGAAAGTTACGTGGGTCAGGCTTGGAAAAATGCCTGTCCACCACCATGCTCATTACATGGCCGTGATTGTTCACCAGGCGCTTTTCTGTTTTTTTCTTCCATCGCTTCTCCGTGAGTTTCATCAGCCAGGTATCTACTTTATCTCCCATGGAATTATTAAATACCTTTTCTGCCAGTCTCCGGAACAGTCCGGGTTTTATTTCAGATACTCCTTCGGTTACAATCGTTTTGGAAGGGAAGTATTCTTTTATCCAGTGGTTGTTTTTTACAAACTCTTCCATTGTTTCTTTTCCCTGCATGGGCAGCAGGGTTACCGATTCCATGGCGGTGAATATATTTTTTTCCTTTATCTCCATTTCTTTTTCATCTACGTAATAATTCATGCAGTACCAGTGCTGACGGCCGGTTAAAAAGGTGAATTTTTTATACAGGTGCATAAAGGTCCGGGCAATCCACAACCGGTTGGTATGGGTAACAATGAAAAAATCAATGTCGGTTTGGGAAGTGGCAAAATTTTTAGACAGCGAACCGGAAACGGCGATGCCTTTTACGTAGGGAAACCCGGAAAGGAACCGGGCTACTTTGGAAGCTGTCTGAAGATGCCTGGCTGCCAGCTGGTTTCCCTTTCTCCTTCTCTCGGCCAGCAAGGAGTTGGGCTGAACAGAATAAAATTCATCGAGCCTGAAAACAAGTCCTTGTTCCAGCAAGGAATCAAGCGCTGCATCGAGCTCCTGGTAAGCAAGATGAACTGCATGAAACGAACGGATCTCTTCCCGGGTAAGGGGGTATTGAAACAGGTCGAAGTAACCCAGCGTTTTCAATATGTTTTGTGCCGTTGTTGTCAATTGTACTAATAGGTTTTTTCCCAGGCTACTTCAGCCATCTCTTCCCGCTGAAGCTGGCGCAGTTTATAATATTTTGAATAGCACTGCTGTGATGTATATACGGCAATGATGAATCCCTCATACCCTTCCAGGAATCCGAGCCGTAAAAAATAACCGTTGATGAATGCCCACAGCGGACTGAAGATGATCTTCCACCTCGACCGGCGGATACCCGCT
>DMRT01000282.1 GCA_003455235.1 Chitinophagaceae bacterium | reverse complement strand
GGTTGGATTACTTGCCGATACAGAATTTCGAGAAAATATAATCGAGTACATTTTCATTGGAGATATCTCCCGTTATTTCGGAGATATAATGCAGGCAGCGGCGGATATCCAGTGCCAGCAGGTCACCGGGTATTTTATTATCCAGCCCGGTTTTAATATCCCTTAGGGAATTGCCAACTTCTTTAAGTGCTTCATAGTGACGGGCATTGGTGATGATGGTATTCTCCGCATGAATGTTTCCCTGTATCACTTTATCAACCAGCCGTTGCCGGAGCAGGTCGATGTGGAATTTATCCCTGGCAGATATGAAAAGAATATCCTCCCCGGCGAATTTTGCAGCAGCCGTATCCGGCCCGGACAGGTCGGTTTTGTTACCCACAAGTAAATAATTGGGGTTTGCTTCCTGCAATAAAGCAGCAGCGGCTTGCACGTCTGCATGTGTTTCGGTATTCACATCAAAAATATAAATCACTTCATCCGATCCTTTGATCTTTTCCCTGCTTTTTTCGATACCGATGAGTTCGATTACATCATTGCTGTGATCCCGGATGCCGGCTGTATCAATCAGGCGGAACAGGATGCCTTCGATGTTGATCACCTCTTCAATCGTATCCCGGGTGGTACCGGCTATATCGCTTACAATGGCACGGTTCTCATTGAGCAGGGTATTGAGCAGGGTGCTTTTTCCCGCATTGGGTTTACCCACGATGGCCACACTTACTCCATTCTTTATAACATTGCCCAAGCGGAACGAATCCAGTAATTGCCGGGTTACTTCGTCTGCTTCAGCAATCAGTTCATAAAATTTTGTACGGTCGGCAAACTCCAGGTCTTCCTGGCTGAAATCAAGTTCCAGTTCTATCAGCGCCGAGAACTGGATCAGGCTCTCCCGCAGTTGCTTTAATACCTGGCTGAATCCTCCACGGATATTATGCAGAGCGGTTCGCTGGGATGCTGCCGTGTTAGAGAAAATAAGATCGGCCACTGCTTCTGCCTGCGTAAGATCAAGTTTGCCATTGAGAAATGCACGCTGGGTGAACTCGCCGGGTTTTGCCAAACGGGCTCCCTGCCGGATGCATGCTTCCAGTACCTGCTGCTGCACAAAGGGACTTCCATGGCAACTGATCTCCACCACATCTTCACCTGTATAACTTTTGGGATTCCTGTAAATCGAAACGACCACCTCATCAATGTCAGTTCTGTTTTCTTTGAGGAAGCCGACGTGAATGGTATGAGACGATTGTTTTGAAAGGTCTTTTGAAGGGAATAAAGCATTTATGATGCCTATGGCTTCTTTACCGCTTAAACGGATTACCCCAATGGCGCCGATGCCCGGCGCTGTGGCAATGGCCACAATGGTATCATCCCAACCCGACATTTTGTTCAGCATACGGCAAAGATACCCACTCCGGTTTCTTTGGCAAAGCGTTAGTGAAGATGCAGCAGTTTTTCATCCGCAGCATCTACATCGGCAATGTAATAATGCTTAATCCCGTTGATAGCCACTTCATCCATCATGTCTACAAAATGCTGCATGGTGGATTCAGGTGCAGGCTTGATGATAAGCACAAGCCGGTCGGCATTACCCAGGGCTGCATTCAGTTTCTCTTTTTTATCCAGTATCACCTGCCGGATGCCATTCACAGAGAACGAGGTTTGCTGAACAACAGGCCCCGCTTCGGGCATCCCTTCATAATACCTGATTACGCCTCCTTTTTCCAAGACCACCGTAAGTGCACAGGAATTACAGATGGGATCGGTGACGGTTTTAGAGTCTTTTGGTTCAATCACCGACATGGCTTTGGGCTGGCTCATGGTGCTGGTGAATACAAAGAAGGTGATCAGCAGGAACCCAAGGTCTACCATGGGGGTAAGATCCACCCGGGTGCTTTTCTTTTTCATCCGCCTGCGTTTACCGGATGACCGTTTGTTTTCTATTTCTGCCATAACAATCAGTTTTTATTGAGATGGCTGAGCGATATCATTCCACAATAAAAAATCCCGGCGGTTGCCGGGATTGATTGGTATACGTTGAAACAATTTTATTCTTCCACTACAAATGTGATCGGTTGACGGCGGTATGCATTCACATTACGTCCGTTCTGGATAGCTGGTGTCCAGTTCTTGGTCTTTTTAATTACCCGAACTGCTTCCTGGCACATACCGAATCCCGGATCGTTTTCGCACTGCACGTCACTCAGACTACCGTCTTTGCTCACAATGAATTTCACTACTACGGTGTATTTTCCGCCGGCTGCCCCGTTGTCAACAGGAGTGCTGGCGTTCAGGTTCTTTTGCAGGTAGTTTCTCCACGCTGCTTCGCCACCAGGGAATGCAGCTTCTACTTCCACCTTGGTAAAGATCTTGTTCTCATCGTCTTCTTTCTTTACTTCTACAACCTGTGTTCCTTTATCTTCCACCGGAGCCTGCACAATCTGTGTTTTGTTATCACTCTCCACCGTCTTAGTACTGATCACCTGATCTTCCTTGATCTCTTCAATCTGCTCGTCGGGCTTCACTTCTTCATCCTTCACAATTTTAGGAGGGGTGAATTTCACCTGGTTAATCTCCGGTGGTGGTGGAGGGGTTGGAGGAGGTGGCGGAGGAGGAGGTGGTGGTGGTTCATTTTCTTTTACCTCAGCCATTTGTGTGTCGAGTACATTGATCTCCCGGGGTTTATTCTTTTCAATGATCCCGGCGAATACTGTACCCAGCAACACGAGCAACAAAGCAAGCCCGGTGATGGCCAATGCTTTGGTGAGTGTCTTTTTGTAGGACTTTCTCAGCTGGTAAGCTCCGTATTCCTTGTTCTTACCATCGAAGATAATGTCCAGAATATCGGCACTTAAAATTTTATTCGCTTCCATTATGATCCGTTTATGAATTAGATTTAAAATTCGGCATATTCCATATGCTATTTAATGCCGTTTGCCTTTTCGGTTTCCTTGATAAGCATGGCTTCTGTGTCAGACATGTCCACTTCTGCATAGTGACCCGGAGGTACCCCGCAGATCTGCATCTCATCCAGGATATCAATGGCGTTCTTGAATTTACTTTCCTTGTCCGCCTTGATGATAAACATCAGATCGCTTTTGGGTTTATCGCCATTGGGTACCGAGTTCCTTTTATCGAGGATGATCTTCCGGATATCTTTAAAATTGGAGCTTTTAAAAATTTCGGTGGCATTTTCTGCGGTGAGGCTTCCATTGTAATAATACACCTGGTCGGCCTTTCCCAGCAGAATGGTCATAACAGCAGACTCTTTAACTTTCATCTGTTCATCCGGCTTATCGTCTTTGGGTTCATTCATATTCATGGCCGTTGACTGGCTCATGGTGGTGGTGAACACAAAGAATGTGATCAGCAGGAATCCCAGGTCAACCATCGGTGTAAGGTCAACACGGGTGGATAGCTTCTTACCTTTTTTGACGCCGGGGCCTTTCTTATGTCCGCCACCCGACGAGGTATCCATTTCTGCCAT
>DMRT01000186.1 GCA_003455235.1 Chitinophagaceae bacterium | reverse complement strand
CCCTACCAGGTACTGGAAAAATTCAAGGAAACAAAAAACCACAGCTGTTTTATCGTAAATGAATACGGCACACTCGAAGGCATGATCACGCTGAACGATATCCTGGAAGCCATTGTGGGTGATGTGCCGCAAACCGGGCAGGATGAATACGAAATTGTAGAGCGCCCCGATGGCAGCTTTTTGGTGGACGCTCAGATTCCCTTCTATGATTTTTTAAGCCATTTTGAAAAAACAGAATGGATGAATGAGGGGGAACACGAGTTTGACACCCTGGCTGGTTTTGTACTGCACGAACTCAAACACATTCCCGGAACGGGCGAGCGGTTCGACTGGAACGGCTTCGACTTCGAGATCATCGACATGGATGGCCAGCGCATCGATAAGCTGCTGGTGAAAATTTCCGAAGAGATTAAAGAGGAGATGGAGGAAGGTTAACTGGTTTGAGGTATGTGGTTTGAGGTTGCAGAGAGTAAGATGAGATTAAGAACTTTTCAACCAGCATATACCCGGCCACAAACCGGTATACCCTCAACTTCAAAACTCAAAACCCGCCTTCTCCTCCGGGTTCACCAGTTTGGTGCTTTTCCGGTTGCCGTTTACAATGGTATGAATGATGCTGATCTGTTCTTTCTTGTATTCGAACAGGATATTATCGGTTACTTCTAACTTTTTCACCGAAGCAATATTGTTCACCTGGTAGAAACTCACGATGCCTTCTTCCTGCTGCTCATAACCGAGGTATTGCAGGGCCACGGGCTTTCCATCCGCTTTAATCAGGAGGTGAGTCATTACATACCCGCTCACCATTTTTTCCATGGCTGCTTTTTCTTTTGGGTTCAGCAGGTCAATATGGGTATTGTATTGCTGGCGTAGCGCTTTTTCAAAATCATCGGTGAAGATCTTGCAGCTTATCTCCAGTGTTTTGTCTTTGGCATTGTGTTCAATTTCAGTAACGCTGACATAGATGGGGTGATGAGAATCTGTAATGCCGCCCGGGGCAGAAAGTAAAAAGCTGCCAAGCATCAACCACTTAAATAAAAAACCTGCCATTTAGCAAAGAGATTGGTAAAAAATCGTTTCTTTAAAGATATTTGAAAGCCAAAGCTACTACAAACAACTAACTGAAAAGCAAATTGATGGGTGATTTAGGGTTTTATTTTGAAATGGGCTGGCACCACATCATAGCCCTGGATGCGCTGGATCATTTGCTCTTTGTTTTAGCCTTGAGTGCCATCTATCTCATCGGCAACTGGAAACAGGTGCTGGTGCTGGTAACAGCGTTCACCATCGGTCATTCGCTCACCCTTGCCCTGAGCGTGTATGACATCATCCGGGTAAATGACAAATGGGTGGAGTTTTTAATTCCCTGTACCATTATTGTAACAGCGCTCTTTAACTTTTTGCTGAAAGATTACGAACCCCGGTCGCTCCGGCTGAATTATTTTTTAGCTTTGTTTTTCGGCCTGGTGCATGGACTTGGTTTTGCCAATGCCATCCGGTTCATGATGAGTTCAAATGAAAGCAGCCTGGGCTGGAGTCTTTTCGGTTTCAACATCGGGCTGGAAGCCGGGCAGGTGGTGGTGGTGCTGGGCATTTTATTGCTCGGGTACCTGGTGGTAAACAAAGCCGGGCTGAAACGGAAGTGGTGGGTGTGGAGTTTGTCGCTGGTTGCTTTTGCCAAAGCCCTGCAAATGACAGTGGAACGGGTGCCGGCATTAACTGTTTAAAATAAATCAAAACCTCAATAGTCTAAAATGAAACAAGTATCAGCCATTGTGCTTTTGTTACTGGTAAGCATCTGCACAAATGCACAGGATATTAAAAACAATCCTGGCAGCAATCATGGTAACCGCTTCGAACAGCTGGGTACCATTCTTCCCACCCCCAACGAGTATCGTACTGCCAGCGGTGCACCCGGTCCCAAGTACTGGCAACAGCGCTGCGATTACGACATCACCTGCGAACTGGATGAGCCCAACCGCCGGCTGCTGGGAAAAGAAACCATTACCTACTTCAACAACTCACCCGATGTACTCACTTACCTATGGCTGCAGCTGGATGAGAACGAACACAGCAACACGAATAATTCGGGCTACCAGGGCAGCAACACCATGCCCCGTACCATTACCGAAGCAGATATCACCCGTTATGGCGGTAAGATCGACAAAGACCGTGAGTACGGCGTGAACATTCAGCGGGTGGCCGATGCCGCCGGCAAACTGCTTACCTACACCATTAATAAAACCATGATGCGGGTGGAATTGCCCACGCCGTTGAAACCGGGCCAGAGTTTTGTGTTTAAAGTAGACTGGAATTACAACATCATTGAAAGAACGAAATACGGAGGCCGTGGTGGTTTTGAAAATTTCCCGGAAGACGGAAATGACCTGTACACGATGACACAGTGGTATCCCCGGCTGTGTGTGTACAGCGACTTCCAGGGATGGCAGAATCACCAGTTTGTTGGATCCGGTGAGTTTGCACTTACCTTCGGTAATTTCAAAGTTGCTATGACGGTGCCTGCCGACCACGTGGTGATGGCAACCGGCCAGTGCCAGAATTACGCTGCCATACTTTCTCCTAAAGAAATGCAGCGCTGGACTGCCGCTCAAACCGCCAAAGACGTTACCGAGATCGTAACCCTGGATGAAGCAAAAGAAAAAGAAAAAACAAAACTGAAGACAAAGAAGACCTGGATCTTCAAAGCAGATATGGTTCGTGACTTTGCCTGGGGTTCATCCCGCAAATTCATCTGGGATGCCATGCCCGCCACGGTGGAAGGAAAGAAAGTGATGTGCATGAGCGCCTATGGTAAAGAAGCCTATGCCCTGTACCGCAAGTACAGCACCAAAACAGTGGCACACACCATTAAGAGTTACTCTAAGTTTACCATCCCGTATCCTTACCCGGTTGCACAGAGCCTGGAAGCTGCAAATGGAATGGAGTATCCCATGATCTGTTTCAACTTCGGCCGTACCGAAAAAGATGCTTCCGGCAACTACAGCGCCAACAGCACGTACGGTGAAGGAACCAAGAACGGAATGCTGGGTGTGGTGATCCATGAAGTGGGGCATAATTTCTTCCCGATGATCATCAACAGCGATGAAAGGCAATGGACCTGGATGGACGAAGGCCTGAACTCATTTGTTGAATACTTAACAGAAGAACTGTTCGATAATAAATACCCGGTTAGTAAAGGGCCGGCTTATAAGATTGTTGATTACATGAAACTGCCGAAAGATCAGCTGGAGCCGATCATGACCAACAGCGAAAACATCATCCAGTTCGGTCCCAATGCATACAGCAAACCGGCTACCGGATTAAACATCCTGCGTGAAACCATCATGGGCCGTGAACTGTTTGACTATGCATTCAAAGAATATGCAAGGCGCTGGGCATTCAAACATCCCACACCCGCCGACCTGTTCCGCACCATGGAAGACGCCAGTGGCGAAGACCTGGACTGGTACTGGAGAGGATGGTTCTACGGAACAGATCCCTGCGACATTTCTCTTGATACCGTTAAATGGGCGGTGCTGAATACGGAAGCACCTGCAGCACCGAATACCGGTGGAGCTTCCACCCGTAAGATCCCGGTTGCCAAACCGCAGCTGAACACATTTGATGACATCTCCAAGATCCGCAACCGCGAAGACAAGAAGATCACATTTGCCACTGATGCAGATGAATCACTGAGGGATTTTTACTGGAGATACGACCGTGGCCTGGCAAAAGTGGATACCACTGCTTTTGAAGTGCCGGTGATACCACCCGCTGCAAATGCCTATACAGAAGCTGAACGCTTTTCCATTGCCGGAAGCAAGTACCTGTACGAACTCACTTTCAGCAATAAGGGCGGACTGGTGATGCCCATCATCATTGAATGGACTTTTAAAGACGGTACCAAGCAAACCGACCGCATTGCAGTACAGGTTTGGCGCAAGAACGAAAACAAAGTGATTAAAACCTTCATGAAGGATAAAGAAGTGGCTTCCATCCTCATCGACCCGATGAAAGAAACCGCCGACATCAATACTGCCAACAACACATGGCCTGCCTTTGCTGAACCCAGCAAATTCCAGCTCTTTAAAGCCGGGGGCGGCCAACCCAGGGGCGCCGGTAGTGGTGTGAACCCGATGCAGAAAGAAGTAAAGAATTAACAATACATCAATCCAACAGAAAAAGCTGCTCAGCAATGAGCAGCTTTTTTTATCCCTGAAAAAAGGGAGGAGCTTCTGCCGGGGATTATTTATCTTGATCCATATACCAAAAAATAGTTACCGGATGAAAAACTTGTTTATTCAAAGACATAAATGCATGGTAGCAGTTGTCTTACTTACTTTCTTTTTATGTTTAGATACGGCCCTGCATGCACAAAGCCTGTCGGTGAATACCACCGGGGCAACAGCAAACCCCTCTTCAATATTGGATGTAAGCAGCAGCAACAAAGGCATGCTTATTCCCCGGGTGGCCCTTACAGGTACATCTGATGTAGCCACTATTGCCAGCCCGGCCACCAGCCTGCTTGTTTATAATACGGCCACCGTCAGCAATGTTACGCCGGGTTATTATTACTGGAGCGGAGCAGCATGGACCCGGGTTCTGTCAGGATCTGCCTGGTCATTAACGGGCAACAGCGGAACATCGGCATCCACTAATTTCATCGGTACCACGGACAATGTGCCGCTGATTTTTAAAATAAACAACCAGAAGGCGGGCCTTATCGATGTAGCAAGTAATGTGTTCCTGGGCTACCAGGCCGGCAATGTGAATAATTCCATTGAAAATACCGGCATCGGTTACCAGGCACTGAATTCAAATGACATTGGTTCGGGTAATACCGCTGTTGGAACTTATTCATTGGCATCCAATACAGGCGGAACAGGCAATACGGCTTCGGGAGCCTGGGCACTTACTTATAACACGATTGGCGCATTCAATTCGGCATTTGGAAATTTTGCCCAATCGCACAACTCCACCGGTAATCACAATTCGGGCTTTGGCGCATATGCACTCGATGGTGGTCCGTTTGTAACCGGAGATGATAATACCGCCGCCGGTTTTCAGTCCATGAAAAACGCCGCTGATGGAAACAAAAACTCGGCATTTGGTACAGAATCGCTGCACTTTAATTCTGGTGGTTCTGAGAATACAGCTGTGGGTTACCAGGCCATGTTCAACAATTTCAGCAGCAGTTACAATACAGCCGTGGGAGTATCGGCACTGCGTAATAACGGCAATAATGCGAACTATAATGTAGCCAACGGGTATGGAACGCTTTTGTATAACAGCGGGTCTTACAATACAGCGATGGGGTATGCCAGCCTGTCTGCTGCCAATACCGGCAGCAACAATACGGCCATCGGTAACCAGGTATTGCCCTACAATTCTTCGGGAAATAATAATACCGGGGTTGGAAACATGTCGCTTGCCGAAAACAATACCGGTACCAATAATACCGCTGTGGGCTACTATTCCTTACGCACCAACCATGCCGGTAACGACAACGTGGGAATCGGCAATAATGCCATGGCCAGCGATATGCAGAACGGCAATACCGGGGTGGGAACCAATACCGGCCTTAATGCAAATAATATTGCCAACTGTACATTCATCGGTTACCAGGCCGGAAATAATTCAGGTAACCTTACCAATGCTACGGCCATCGGTGCCAATGCGGTGGTTACATCCAGCAACAGTCTTGTACTGGGTGATTACACGAACATCAGTGTAGGTATCGGTGTTACCAGCCCTTCCGATGTGCTGCATGTGAAAGGCATTGGCGAACACCAGCTTACAATCGAAGCGTATGCATTTCCGGTGGGGTTACTTTTAAAATCGGGTAACAACGAAGTGGCAAGGATCCGGCATGAAAACGGACCAGGCGGGTATCTGCAGATACAGGATAATGCATTTAACTGGTCCGAAATAGGCCTTGTGCTTAACCAGGGCAGTGTAGGCATTGGTACAACCGGGCCTACCGCAAAACTGTCGGTAAACGGAACCGCCAATAATTCAACCGGCACCTGGGGTGTATTTTCCGATGCAAGAGTAAAAACCATCAACAACGAATTCACCGATGGATTGAATGTGATCAAACAGATCAGGCCGGTATTGTTTACGTACAACGAACAAGCACCATACCGTTCGGGTGATGTACAGGTGGGCGTGGTGGCGCAGGAACTGGAGAAGGTTGCTCCCTACATGGTATCGCAGAAAAAATACGGCGAATTTACCGACCTGCGGGAAGTCAATAACCAGGCCTATGTATTTCTCCTCATCAACGCAGTGAAAGAACAGCAAACGAGAATTGAAGAATTGGAAAAAACGGTAAAAGAACTTAGCTTGAAGGTCAAATAAGTTTGAATGATGAAGAAGACTTTCCGGCCGGGTTTTATTGGCCTGTTACTATATATATTCTGTATACTTTCCGTAATCAATACCCGGGCCGGCACGGCGGATACCACCGTCATCTTCAGTTACAGCATGAATAAGCCGGTTAAAGCAGTGGTGATAAAGCCGGATAGTTATAAGAAGAAGGCAAACCGCTACCCGGTTGTTTACCTGCTGCATGGTTACGACGGCTGGTACAGCAACTGGATCATCCGTGAACCCAGGCTGAAGGAATACGCGGATGCCTATCAACTGATCATTGTTTGCCCGGATGGCGCTAAAAGCAGCTGGTACTTCGACAGCCCCCTTGATAGCACAGTCCGCTACGAAACCTATGTGGGTACCGAAGTGGTTCACTACATCGACCGGCATTACCGCACCATTGCAGATGCAAAACACAGAGCCATCACCGGCCTGAGTATGGGTGGCCATGGGGCGCTTTACCTGGCGCTGAGACATCCCGAGACCTTTGGCGCCGCCGGCAGTATGAGCGGCGGACTGGATATGAAAGAAGTGGGCTATCGCTTTGATGTGCCGCTGCGTATCGGTGATTCTCTCACCCATCCGCAGAACTGGATTGATTATTCCCTCACCGGCATGATGGATAAATATATAAACACACCTGTTGTTATACTCTTCGACTGCGGCATTGGCGACATCTTCATTGAAGGCAACCGCAAGCTCCACAAAAAAATGCTTCAGCTGAACATACCGCACAGGTATACAGAAAATCCCGGCATTCACAGTTGGGAGTACTGGCGGGCATCAATTCCGTTTCACCTGCTCTTCTTCCGGGAATTTTTCAATAAAAACTAGCCGTGTGTAAATTTTACACATTAATGTATTAGATTTATGCCCTAAAACGACTGTCATGCTAGTAAAGAAACTTTTGCTTGTTATCCTTGTTTCTATTTCTTTCTGTACCATCCAGGCTCAACGAACCACGCTGAGCTCCCCGGATAAAAACCTGGAACTGGGTTTTTGGGTAAACGATAAAGGAACCGCCATGTATGAGCTCAGTTACAAAGGGAAGCCGGTGGTGCTTGCTTCCTCACTGGGCTTCGACCTTAAAAAAACCTACGATGAATCGGCATTACCCACGCTGAAGGAAGGACTGATTGTAACGGAAGCCACCAAAACCAGCAACGACAGTAAGTGGACACCTGTTTGGGGAGACGTGAAAGAGATCCGGGATAATTATAACCAGCTGAGTGTTTCGCTTTCGCAAAAAGGCGACAATGCCATCCGGTTCAACGTGATCTTCAAATTATTCAACGACGGACTTGGTTTCCGTTTTGAATTTCCTGAGCAGAAGAATATCCAGCATTTTATTGTAAAGGAAGAAGCAACGCAGTTCCGCATGGCCGGCGATCACAAAGCCTTTTGGATACCCGGTGATTTCGACAGCAATGAATTCAATCCCAATACCAGCAACCTCAGCGAAGTGAATTCGGAAGATCCGAAGTTTGCCGCGAACATCTATGCCCATACGTTCTTCGACAAGAACGCCACACAAACGCCGCTGATGATGAAATCGAAAGACGGGCTCTACATCAACATCCACGAAGCAGCCCTGGTGAACTATCCCGCCATGAACCTGCTCATCGATAAATCAACCATGACGATGACTTCGGTACTTGTTCCCGACGCACTCGGCAACCGGGCTTATTTACAAACACCAGCCAAAACGCCCTGGCGTACCATCATCGTTTCCGATAAGGCAACTGATATCCTGGCATCGCATACCATCCTTAACCTGAATGATCCATCCACCATCAAGGATCCTTCCTGGATAAAGCCTACCAAGTACGTGGGTGTTTGGTGGGAAATGCACATCGGCAAATCCACCTGGGATTATGCCGGCAGTATGAACGCCACCAGCTTTGATGCTGCAGGATTGAAACCTACCGGTAAGCACGGAGCCACCACCGCCAACGTAAAACGCTATATCGATTTTGCAGCGAAGCATGGATTCGACGGTGTATTGGTGGAAGGATGGAATACCGGCTGGGAAGACTGGTTCGGGCAGTTTAAAGAAAATGTGTTTGACTTTGTAACGCCGTATCCTGATTTTGATGTGAAGGAACTGCAGCGTTATGCCGCTTCCAAAAAAGTGAAGATTATTATGCACCATGAAACATCGGCTTCGGTTACCAATTATGAACGCCAGATGGATACCGCTTACCGGTTCATGAAAAAATTCGGTTACGATGCGGTGAAGACCGGTTACGTGGGTCATATCATTCCCCGGGGAGAGCACCACGACGGGCAGTGGATGGTGAACCACTATGTACGGGTGGCAAAGAAAACGGCTTCGTATAAAATCATGCTGGATGCACACGAGCCGGTGCGGCCCACCGGTCTGCAGCGTACCTATCCCAACTGGCTGGCCTGTGAAGCGGCCAGGGGCATGGAGTTCAACGCCTGGAGTGATGGCAACCGGCCGGAGCATGATGTGATCCTGCCCTTCACCCGTTTTATGGGTGGGCCAATGGATTACACGCCGGGTATCTTCCAGCTCGAATTGAATTACTGGGATAAAAACAAGAAAGAAACCATTCATACCACGCTGGCCAAACAGCTGGCCTTGTATGTAACCATCTGCAGCCCGCTCCAAATGGCAGCGGATCTTCCTGAATCCTACGAAAAGAAATTAGACGCCTTCCAGTTCATCAAAGACGTGGCAGTGGATTGGGATGACAGCAAATACCTGGAAGCCGAGCCCGGCGATTACATCACTGTAGCAAGGAAGGCAAAAGGAAAAGACAACTGGTTCATTGGTTCCATCACCGATGAAAACGCCAGGACCACCACGGTTGACCTCAGCTTCCTGGATGCAGGGAAAAAATATACCGCCACTATTTATGCCGATGCCGATGACGCCAGTTATGATAAGAACCCGGCGGCGTATAAAATAACCAAACAAGTGGTTGACAACAAAACCAAACTTACCCTGAAACTGGCCACCAGCGGCGGATGCGCCATCAGCCTGGTGCCGGTGAAATGAGCGTTTTAACTTTGAGTATAGAGAGCTCCGGCGAAAGCCGGAGTTTTTTTATTTCACAGTGATCCCGTGATTGAAGGAAGTCGTAGTTGTCTTACATAAAAATTCCCGGCGGACCCGCCGGGAATTTTGAGATAGTCGTTTATCCGTTAGTGGATCATCACCCGGTTCATGCTGATGCGTTTGTTCTTACTGTCGAGGAGTTCCACCCAGAAAAGTCCCTTGCCGTACCGCCGTACATCCACCTCTATTTTTTCATAAGGGGTGGTTTGGGTGAATGACCTTGTCAATACCCGTATACCCGAATTATTATACACGGCGATCGTCATGGACACGGGTGTATTGCGTTCGGTATGTATCCGTACCTGGAACCTGCCGGCGGATGGATTGGGGTATACGAACATCCTGCCGGTAGAATCTTTAATCTCTACAATGTTCGACAGGCTGCTGCAGCCCTTGATATCCGTGACGCCCAGTTGGTATTCGCCCAACCCGTTGTAATCCACCAGCAGGGTATCAGCATTGGCGGCGGGAACAACAACCCCATTGTGATACCAGGTATAGGTGGCAGCCGGATTAGGTGATACAGAAGAAAAGAGGGTGGTTGTCATCGTAGGCAATATCTCAATATAAGGCGATGCCCAGATAGTTACGGTGGGTAATGGATTGACAAAAAGTATTGCGGTATTCGAAATGGCCCCCCCGCAGCCAACCCCGCCATTGATGATCACCCGGTAGCGATAACCATTCATGGCCTGTGACGGTGTGGTTATGGTAAGCGATGCAGTATTAATGCCGCTGTATGGAAATGCATTGGCGAGATTGGCCCAGCTTGTTCCGCCATCGCTGCTTTGCTGCCAGTTATAAGTTAGTCCGTTCGTTACAGCAACAGTGAATTGGGCATTATTGCCCAGGCAAACATATTGATCCACGGGTTGAGCAGTAATGGTTGATGGGACTCCTACATTAACGATTACAGTGGTGGGTGGAGACATACAGGGCAATGAGGCCGTATCAAAATTGATGGTATACCCGCCTGCAATTGACCCCAATCCGGCAGTGCCGTCATCATCGGCAACGAACAGGCTCCAGGTT
>DMRT01000224.1 GCA_003455235.1 Chitinophagaceae bacterium | reverse complement strand
ATTCAGTTGTGGGAACCGGCGGAATAATGACCAGGGGCTAATTGAAAAGAAGTAATGCAGAAATAAGGCTGCATACCAACACTCTCATTACAAACATCCGCACTTACGAATGAAATACGTTAAAATCATAGCTGGAATCCTCCTGCTGCTGGGAGCCGGAAGTGAATATGCCAATGCCGGCAAACAGCTGCTCACCTATTTTAACCCGGGCATGCTCATTGCCTGCCTGGGGATGATATTGCTTGCCGCGTGGCTGATCGGTAAAGAAGCGCCGCTTCAGCCCTTTTTCAGTAAACCATCAAAGAATAGGCCCTGCATACAGAGGCAGGAAAGCAGTATGTGATAAATTTCAGGTGATGCGGGTATGATAACCGGTTTTTTATTTCCCGGAAATTTCTCATCTTTAAACAGGCCTTGATCAGCCAAACCATGAATGCCATCATCGAATACTTCCGGCCCTATTTTGAGCAGATACTGCCTGGCACGCTTATCTGCTTCAGTACAGTACTCTTCTTTATTTTAGAAAGGAAATTTCCCGGCAGGGAGCTGCCTGAATCGAAAGGATGGTATGTACGATCCATTGCCATCAACCTGCTGCAGTTTCTGCTGATAGGCCTCAGTGGCATCACCTGGAATAAATATTTCAGGGATCAGTCGCTGCTGCAACTGGGCAGCTGGAGTTTCCCGGCCCTGGAAGGATTTGTGTACTGGATCATCGGAACGTTTGTTTTTTACTGGTGGCACCGTTTACGGCACGCCAATGGATTCTGGCTCATCTTCCACCAGATGCACCACAGTCCGAAACGGATTGAGTTGCTCACTTCATTCTATAAACACCCGGTGGAAATCATTGCCGATTCTGTCATCACCGGTTTTTTAATCTATTATGTACTGGGCGGAACAGCCCTGGCGGGCGCCTGGGTATCGTTCTTCGGTGCAACCGGGGAATATTTTTATCATTCCAATATTGCCACCCCCAGGTGGATCGGTTATTTTATTCAACGGCCCGAGCATCATTCCATCCATCACCAGCTGGACGTACACAAATATAATTTCGGAGACATTACCTGGTGGGACCGGATGTTCGGTACCTTTAAAGAAGCCGATGATTTTGTACCGGAATGCGGATTCCCGAATGACAATGAAGCGAAGATCTGGGATATACTGAGATTTAAAGATGTGTATCATTCATAAAAGCCTGCTCCATGCATTTTTTCACGGCTGCCAGGCTTAACATGACGCCCATGGCTTTTGCAGCGGCCTGCCTGGCACTGGCCATACTGATCATGATCAATCAATACCGGAATAAGCAACGGAAAAAATAAAAAGAACGATTAATCAACACATGAAACAGAAAGTACATTCCATCCGCCCCTTTATCGGCGCTAGTAATTTTAATTTGTCGAGGAATTTTTACCGGGATCTGGGTTTTGAAGAAACGGTGCTGGCTCCCAACCTGTCGGTATTTAAAATGCAAAACCTGGCTTTTTACCTGCAGGATGCCGATGTGAAGGACTGGATCGACAACACGATGATCTTTATGGAAGTGGAGAATGTAGATGCGTACTGGGATGAGCTTGTTGCACTGAACCTGCCTGCAAAATACCAGCAAGCACGGTTAACAGCCCCCCGCAGTTACGACTGGGGCAAGGAATGTTTCCTGCACGACCCATCCGGCATTCTCTGGCATTTTGGAGAATTTGTAAAATAAGTTACACACGTTAAAGTTGCCTGCATTATCCTCATCGCCTTAGCCTTGTTTGTTGACATCGTACGCACGGGTATCATTATTCAGGCTGACTCCAGTCATTCTTTAGCCGTTGCAGCCACGCTTTCTTTGTACCACAAACACCTGCGCCATGAACAATAAATTCCTGCTGCGTTGTGGTATCTTTTCCTCGCTGCTATACATTGCGATGAATGCATTTATCCCCCTGCTGGACAGCAATTACCGGGTTGCATCCCAAACGGTAAGTGAGTTATCGGCCGTGGATGCGTCCACCCGGAACATCTGGGTTTGGCTCGCCATGCTGTACACTTTGCTGATGGGAGCCTTTGGCTGGGGCATCATAAAAGCATCAGAAGGAAACCGGTTTATACGCATGGCGGGCATACTGGTTATTGCCCATGCAGTGGTTGACCTTGGCTGGCCCTTTGCACCCATGCACCTGCGGGAAGTGCTGGCCGCCGGCGGAAGCACCTTCAGCGATACCATGCACCTGGTTATTGCCGGCATCACGGTTGTACTCATGATCGGCATCATCAGTTTTGGCGCCGCAGCCATGGGAATGAGGTTCCGCATTTATTCCGTCATTACGTTGCTGCTGCTCGCCGGTTTTGGCCTGCTCACGGGCCTGGAAGCTCCTGCGGTTGAAAAAAATCTGCCCGCGCCCTGGGTGGGTATCTGGGAACGCATCAACATCGGTGTATTCATGATCTGGGTGATTGTATTTGCCATTGCCTTATCAGCACGGCAAAAAAAAACAACCCGTAAACCATAAAACGCATGCATCCTTTCCTGAAATACCTGGTGGCCTGGTTCCCCATGTTGCTGCTGGCCATTGCCAACGGTGCGTTGCGGGAATTTGTTTTTAAAAAATACATGGGTGAATTAACCGCACACCAGTTATCAACCTTCTCGCTCCTCGTACTCTTTGCGGTTTATATCGGTTTTGTTATGCATTATTACCCGCCCACTTCGGCCAATGAAGCTATCCTGCTGGGCCTGTTCTGGCTGGTGCTTACTCTTTTGTTTGAATTCGGGTTTGGCAGATACCGTGGCAACTCCTGGGAAAAATTACTGGAAGATTATAACCTCGTGAAAGGGCGCCTGTGGATACTCATACCCCTGTGGGTGGCCATAGCTCCCTATATTTTCTTTAAGCTGAGAAAATAGCCGGGTATGCCGGCCGGGGGCTGTTTATCGATGCCTGCTCTGCTGGTATTTTTCGTTGATGATCACACTCATCGGTTTATTGTACACTTTGCTTTCTATCCAGCTGATGATATCCAGGTAAGAGAACACCCTTGTTTCAAAACGGTTCTTTTCAAACTGTTTGATGCGGTCGAGCAGTTTTTTCAACCCGGGCTTCAGTTTCTCGGCCGATTCATACACGTTGTTCTTGATGAATTTAAACATCTCCTCTTCCACCACCGTCAGGTTTTCCATCCTCGACATAAACCGGAATACCGATTTGGTAAGTGATTCGATGATGGCGTCGTTGCCCATTTCAAAATGGGCCATCAGGTGCAGCAGGCGGGCATAGCATTGCAGGTCGATGCGGATATCAACGGGCCCGTTGATGATGAGCTGCAGGTGGTCGATGGATTTTTCATAATCGCCGTTGCCGAAATACATCAGCGCCGTTTTGTACCGGATCACCAATACCCGGTGGCGGTCAATATACAATGAAAATTCATTCAGTCCTTTTTCAATGGCCGGAACCAGCTTGATCCCTTCGCCAAAGGTTCCCTTCATCAGGTGCTGGTTGATGCGGGCGCTGGTAAGATACACGAACGCCTGCATGCGGAAATTATCGTGCTGGTTGGCCGGTTTCGAAAACGTAAACCGTTCGAACCGTACCAGGTATTTATCAAAGTTTTTAAAGTTGCGCAGGTTGAAGTTGGCGGTAAGCAGGTTGTGCATGCCTTTGATGTAATGCCCCGTTTCCGCGGTGATCATCAGCGGCTCATTTTTGAACAGGTCGGCCCATTTGCGGCTGTAGCGGTAGTACATCAGGAAGTCCTGCCGGATAAACGCATACCAGCAGTAACTCTGGTACAGGTAAAGCAACTGGTAAAAGCCGCGGATCTGTTCGGGGTTGGGGGGCAGGTTTTCTTTAAAGAACTGCTTCACGCCCTTTTCATCCTT
>DMRT01000306.1 GCA_003455235.1 Chitinophagaceae bacterium | reverse complement strand
GTTTGAAGATCGGCGAAGCGAAGAATTCGCTGCTCGTCGCCGAGCGCGCAGTGGCCCGCGATCAACGTGGCGAGAAGGGGAGCAAAGCTTGAGCAGAACCCGGGTTATTAATCCGGAAAATAAAATAACCGGTGAGGCAATCGGTTTGCCTCACCGGTTTTTCAGCAACCCTTCCTGCTATGCACAGGTTGGAAATTCACCGATGCCATTGCTATGAAAAAAAGAGATGGATACGGGCGGCGTTTATTTTTTCCTGCGCCGGGTATTCACCGGAATTGCATTAAACAATTGGTTCACCAGCTACGATGACTAAACAAGGTTTCATGAGGAGCTTACAGCTAAATAAACGGTTACTTGAACGGATGTTTGGTTCAAAACAGTTTGTTGTTTTGCTCAACGTACTCCTGTTACCCTGCTGCATCAGTGCTGCAAAAGCCATCCACAACCAGCAGAACAAACAACCTGCCGTAAGGGAACGGATCTCCATTAATGAAGGATGGAAATTCTTCCGGTATACAGCCGGCCCCGATAACCTTGTGTATGATGTGCGGCCCGAGATCAAAGACCGCAACGACAACATGGTTGCCGACAGCAAACCCACCGAAGCAGCAGCAACAACATCCTCCGCATCCGCATTAAAAAACTGGATCCTGCCTTCTGCCAATGAATTTATCACAGATCCTTCCCAACATCATACCCGCCCGGCCGGTAAACCCGGTTCTGATTTTCCATTTGTGCAAAACAATTTCAACGACGGCGGTTGGGAAAGCGTAATCCTGCCCCACGACTGGGCCATCAAAGGGCCCTTTTATGAAGGCGCCAATGCAACAGTAGGCGGTGGCATGGGACGGCTTCCCAGTCCGGGAGTGGCCTGGTACCGCCGTAAACTGAGTTTTACCGCAGCCGATAAAAACAAGTCGATCTATCTTGATATCGATGGCGCCATGGCGTATGCCATGGTATGGCTCAATGGAAACCTGGTGGGAGGGTGGCCCTACGGATATAATTCTTTCCGGCTCGACCTGACACCATATATAAATACAGGAAACAACAACCAGCTGGCCATCCGCCTTGATAATCCCCCCAATTCATCCCGCTGGTATCCCGGCGGCGGCATTTACCGCAATGTATGGCTCACAAAAGTAAATAAAGTGCATGTGGCACATTGGGGTACTTTCATCACATCGAAAAATGTATCTGCCTCTTCGGCTGTTATCGAAATAGCGGTACAGGTACAAAACACCTCAGCCACCACTCAGAAAATTGAAGCAGCTACAGACGTGTATGCATTGGATGCCAACCTGCAAAAAATACAAAGAGGAATGATTTCCATTCCCCGGTTTGCAGTTTCGGTTGCTGCCGGGCAAAAAAATAAAATTGAAAAAACCGTTAGTATAAAAAATCCCATGCTGTGGGGGCCACCTCCATCGCAAAAACCAAACCTGTATACAGCCGTTACCCGTTTGTATGTGAATGGAAAACAGGTTGACGAATACGAAACCCGTTTCGGCATCCGCTCTCTTCAATTCGATCCGGTAAAAGGATTATTTGTAAACGGGCAGGCCGTCCGCTTCCAGGGAGTGAACCAGCATCATGACCTGGGTGCCCTGGGTGCCGCCTTCAATACAAGAGCCGCCGAGCGGCAACTGGAACTGCTGCAGGAAATGGGATGCAATGCCATCCGCCTGGCGCACAATCCGCCGGCACCGGAATTGCTGGACCTTACCGACCGCATGGGCTTTCTTGTAATCGACGAAGTATTTGATTGCTGGGAACGGAAAAAAACACCACTCGACTTTCATTTGATCTTCCCCGACTGGTACGAAGCAGATACAAGATCATTCATCCGCCGCGACCGAAATCACCCTTCGGTAATTGCGTGGAGTTTTGGTAATGAAGTGGGGGAACAATATACTGCTGATACCGGTGCTGCCCTCGCCAACCGGTTGCATGCCATCGTAAAAGAAGAAGACAATACCCGGCCGGCAACTGCATCAATGAATTATGCCAAACCCAATATGCCTTTCCCGGCCGAAACGGATATCATCAGCTTGAATTACCAGGGCGAAGGCATCCGCGATGCACCGGCTTATGCACATTTACGTGGAATAAAAACATCGCCGCTGTACCCGGCTTTTCAAAAACAGTTTCCGGGTAAATTAATTTACAGCAGCGAAACCGCATCCGCCTTAAGCACCCGTGGCAGCTATGTGTTCCCGGTATTTACCGGCAACAGTGCACCGGTAAGCGACAGTACCGGCGGCGATCAAAAAAATAAATACGTGAGCGCTTACGAATTGTACACCGCACAATTCGGCGCATCGCCCGATAAAGTATTTGCTTCGCAGGACAAACATCCTTTTGTAGCCGGTGAATTTGTATGGTCAGGATGGGATTACCTCGGTGAACCTACGCCCTATTATTCAGCAAGAAGTTCATACTCCGGCATCATCGACCTGGCCGGTTTTAAAAAAGACCGCTTTTACCTGTACCAGTCCAGGTGGCGTCCAAACCTTTCCATGGTTCATATACTGCCGCACTGGAACTGGCCCGACCGTATCGGAAAAATAACACCGGTACATGTATTCACTTCAGGCGACGAGGCGGAACTTTTCCTGAAC
>DMRT01000295.1 GCA_003455235.1 Chitinophagaceae bacterium | reverse complement strand
TTCTTTGGCGCCTTCCATATCGGCCTTACGCACTTCGGGGTGGTTGGCCAGTCCCAGGTAATTGTTCAGGCTCCATACCACCATTTCCTTTCCGCGGAATTTCATGCGGCTGGAAATTTCACCTTCCAGTTTCGGAAATGCAAAATAGCCATGGGCCCTTTCCCGGTGCTGACCGATGGGGCCATAATTCTTTATCAGGCGCTCAAAAATATCTGCCATATCTGATTGTGAATTTGTGTTTAAGAATTAAAGTTTCTATGCTTTTACCCGGTTTCCGGGTTGGGCGCAAAATTAAGCTTTTGGGGGCAAAAACGCCCGGATTCACTACAAATCTTACCTTCAGGTGATGAAATCCGCCTTCTTTTTCATTGCGATACTGCTTGTTTCTGCCACTCAATCAGATGCTCAGCAGGAAAGAAAAATGAAAAAGCCCGTATTCTGCGGTTATAAGTATAAAGACACGGCAATTGTACGCCGGCATTTTGAAAAGCAACTTGCTTTCCTGCGAATCAACGATGGAGATACGGTGGTGGATATCGGCAGCAGCAGCGGGGCATTTACCGGCTGTATCAATGTAATCGCAGAATTCAAAAAAGCGCATTTCATCCTTGTGGATATTGACAGCAACTGTCTGAACCAGGCCAAAGTTGCCGATATGATCGCCTATTATGAAGGGATCCGGGGGCGGCCATTTAATAACAGCATTTCATTGGTGGTGAATACGGTTGACAGCCTATGGCTGCCACTTAACCACTATAAAAAGATATGGCTTTTCAATACACTGCACGAAATACCGGATAAGGCAGGCATGATCAGGCAGGTATCGGCCGTAATGCAAAGCGGGGGAGAGTTGCTGATTGCCGAGTTGCTGGCCACGGAGAAGAAAAAAATGCACAACGGCTGCAATAAACCATTAATGAGCGATGAAGAGATGAAAACACTGATGGCCGCAGCAGGATTTGATTTTATAGACGTGGCCATTAACCCCCTGGCGGTAAAAAAGATAAAGAATCCTTATTATTTGTACCGGTTTATGAAAAGATAAACAGCCTACATTTGCCCCATGAAAAAATGAACGTATGCTTCGCAAAACGCTTTTTGGCCTTTCCTTTTTAGTTTTTGTTTTTTTTGATGCTGCTGCACAGGTAGCCCGCCCCAAGCTGGTGGTAGGACTTGTGATTGACCAGATGCGCTGGGATTATCTTTACCGTTACAGCAACATGTATGGAGCCAGTGGATTTAAGCGGCTGTTGAATGAAGGCTTCAGCGCAGAGAATGCAATGATCCCGTATGCACCCACAGTAACGGCTGCAGGCCATACCTGCATCTATACGGGAAGTGTGCCGGCCATTCATGGTATTGTTGCCAACGACTGGATAGAAAGAGAAACAGGAAAACGTATGTATTGTGCAACTGATACCACTGTGCAGCCTGTTGGTTCCGGTAGTTTGTGGGAAGGGCAGATGAGTCCAAGGAACATGCTGGTCAATAGTGTGGCGGATGAGTTAAGGCTGGCTACGAATTTCCGCAGCAAAGTGATCGGCATTGCATTAAAGGACCGGGGAGGTATATTTCCTGCCGGGCATAGTGCCAATGCAGCGTATTGGTTTGATGACAAGACAGGGCAATGGATCACCAGCTCCTATTACATGACAAAATTACCCGCCTGGGTACAGCGGTATAATGACCGCCGGGTACCGGATTCATTAATGAGAACCGACTGGAATCTTTTGTATGATCCATCAAAGTACATACAAAGCACCGGGGATGATATGTCCTGGGAGCGGTTGCTGGAAAGTGATAATAAACGTACGTTCCCTCATTCGTATACATCGGTGATCGGCAGCAAGCGTTACGACCCCTTCCGGTCAAGTCCATACGGCACCACGTATACACTTGATTTTGCCCGGGAGATCATCCGCCATGAGCAGATGGGCCAGCGGGGAGAAACGGATATGCTTTGCGTGAGTGTGTCTTCCACCGATTATGTTGGCCACCGCTATGGCCCCAATTCACTGGAAGTACAGGACATGTACCTTCGGCTCGATAAAGAGATTGCCTCCTTCCTGAATTACCTGGATCAAACCATGGGCAAGGGCAATTACCTGCTGTTCCTGAGTGCCGATCATGGAGCCCCGAATAATGCAGAATTTTTAAAATCGAATAAATACGTGAATGCGGGCAACCTCGTTGGAGATGACGCTGTAAAAAGTATGAACAGGTTCTGCCTGGGTAAATTCGGGGATGGGATGCTGGTAAAAAAAGTGTACGATTTCCAGGCCTATCTTGATCTGAAGCGTATCGATTCGCTCGGGTTGAATGTAAAGACTGTAAAGAAAGAAATTGTTGAGTACCTGAAATCCCTCCCCGAAATATGGAATGCATTTGATGAAGAAGACCTGATGTCGACGGTTCTTCCCCCGGTGGTGAAAGATAAGATTGCCAACAGTTATTATTACCGGCGCAGCGGTGATGTACAGTATTTCTATAAGCCGCAATATATCGAAGGCCCTTCCAACGGAACCGAACACGGAGCCTGGTATCCATATGACAGCCACATTCCCTGTGTATTCTTCGGGTGGGGCGTAAAAGCAGGAAAAACAAACCGGGAAACCTACATGACAGATATTGCACCAACGGTTGCCGCCATGTTACGGATACAGATGCCGGGCGGATGTATCGGTAAAGTGATCACGGAAATAATTAAATAGCTGAGAGGTTAAAGGATAGAAGGAGGGAAAGAGTTAAGTTCTTCCGGTTCATACTTTTTCTCTTCAGGGCCCTTAGTTCTTAATGAACTTTGTTTCTGCCACCCGTTCATTATTACTGATCAATACCAGTATATAACTGCCGGCAGCAAGACCGGAGATATCGGCGCTGATGGTATTTCTTCCTGCTGTAACAGCATGGGTCATCACTTTTACTCCTCTTCCTTCTGATGTATATATTTTGCTGGTGAGTTGCGTATTCTGTGCAAGGGTTAATGAAATGTTCAGCTGGCTGATCACCGGGTTGGGACTTATCCGGATGTCTTTCACAATTGAGTAGTTGAAGAGTACCGGTACGATCGCCGAATATTTGTATTGACCATCCTTATCAATTTGTTTCAGGCGGTAATAATTCATTCCTTTTATAGGCGAAGCATCTATAAGGCTGTAGTCGGTTGGTGAACTTTGGTTACTGGCGGAAACGGTTCCGATCTTTTCAAAACTGGTTCCATCTGCAGAGCGCTCCACGTCAAAATGACTCACGTTGATTTCGTTGGCGGTGGTCCAGTTCAGTTTGATCACTTCATCCTGCTGCTGGCCGGTAAACCGGGTGAGTTCCAGGGGAACAACAGTGGCAATGCGGTTGATCCAGATGGGTGAAGTCCAGATGATGTCCCCATCCACCTGGGTGATCTTGGCAAAATAATAATAACTGGTATTTATCGTGGTGATGTGGGCATAGCTGAGGGTACTGCTGCCGGTGTTGGAAGTAAGCAGGGTGGCGTTGATGCCGCTTCCCGGGGCCCCTGAAAATATTTCAATCTTGCTTACCGGGTCGGTTCCGCCATCAAGATCATTTACTATAACACTGATGGATGAGTTGAGCCCGGTGGTGGTGGTGGTACCCATCACTTTCCCATTGATGGTGAAGTTTACCTGTGCATTCCAGTCATCGGAAGCATAAAAACGTACGGCTTTATAGGCCGCCATGATGCTGTCGCGGTTTAATGAATTTGCCAGCACCACGGTGCGTCCTTTATTGGTTCTTCCGAAAGTGGTGTAGTGGTTATCGTGGTCGATGGTTGGCCCCATGTGGTAGCCGGCTGCCAATGCTTTTAAGAATTTTGAATCGTACAGTGTGGCCGCCGGGTCGGTGTAGTTGGTGGTGGTAGACATGGCACTTCCGCTCCGGATAGCAATGCCTTTAATCACACTATCGGTATTGGCATTATAAGCGGCTCCATCCAGCAGGTTTTCATAATCGTTGGTCTGTGCGTGAGCCAGTGTGCAGAAGCCGGCCGGATAAGTCCGCACGATGGGCCAGAAACTGGTGAAATCCCCTTTGGCGCAAAATACATCATAGTTGTTGGTGGGTCCCCAGCCGCC
>DMRT01000191.1 GCA_003455235.1 Chitinophagaceae bacterium | reverse complement strand
ACCCCCCATCCCACGCGGAGTTTAAGGTTGTTTATGAAGGTCAGTTTGTTGGCCATGAATTTTTCACTCATGATGTTCCATGCAGCCGCTAAAGCAGGATAGGTATAATACTGTTTACCTGGCGACAGAACAGAAGAACCATCCCTTCTTACGGTGGCAGTAAGGCTGTAACGTCCGTCATAACCATAGGTCAAACGACCCATATAAGAGATGAGACCTCTTTCCCAGAAATAGTTACTGCCGGGAGAGCCTGCATTGACACTGGCAGCCTGGTACAGGTCGGCATTCTGCATATAATCGAACGGAATTCCGATACCACTCGCAAATGAACTGGTTGACTGTGATTTTTGAACACTGTAAAGGGCGGTTAAACCGATATTGTGTTTTTTATAGGTCTTATTATAGAATAAAAGGTTTTCAATGGTATATTGCCAGAACTCTGTATTACGAACGTTCCCATTGGATTGCGTCTGGCTGAGTGCCGAGTTCACAAAAGTGCCTGGACCTGAGTATCCATCGGCCTTATCCTGGTAGAAGTCGAGGCCTATATTTATCCTGTATTTTAATCCTTTGATGATGTCCACTTCGCCGTACAGGCTGTTGAATGTCCTTAGTCTCCGGTTACGTGCCAGGATGGCTTCACTTCTTGTTTTTAAGGTAAGCGGGTTGAACAGGTTGTCGGTTGAACCGGTCAGGATCTGCAGGTTCACACTTCCATCCGCGTTATAGGGTGAAGCCAGCGGGGTGATCCTCATCAGTCCATTGGTAACACCGCTTCCGCCGGGTGTATTTTGATAGCTCACAGAATTGTTGGTGGTAAGACCGATCTTGATCCGGTTGCTTACCTGGTGGTCCATCGCACTGCGTATGCTGAATCTTTTATAATCCTGTTTGGGAATAATACCGCCCTGGTAAAAATACCCGAAGCTCATCGAATAGCGGCTTTTATCGGAGCCTCCATTTATACCTAAATTATGGTTGGTGATGGGTGCATTCTGATATATCAGGTCCTGCCAGTCGGTAGATACCCCTGCAGTCAACGCAGCCTGTTCGGCCGCAGACAATGGCCATGGCTGAGTGCCCGGGGTTGTGCCATGCCCGGCTGCAGCATCCAGTTTAAATTGTGCATACTCTGGTCCATTAAATACACGAAGCTGCTTCATGATTTTAGAGACACCATAATAAGCAGAATAGTTGAATGTTACTTTTCCGGTTGTGCCTCTTTTGGTAGTAACCAGGATAACACCCCCGGCGCCCCTTGAACCATAGATAGCGGTGGCAGAAGCGTCTTTCAGGATCTCAAGATTGGAAATATCATTGGGGCTGATGTCATTCAGGTTGCCTGAATAAGGTATTCCATCCACCACGATCAAAGGAGCATCTGCCTGGTCGGCAGCAGCAGCTTCTGTTGAAAATGTTGAGCCCGTAACACTGTTGGGCTGTGTGTTCTGCACCATCGTTCTGTTCCCTCTTATTCTTATTTGTGACCCGCCACCCGGCACAGCGCTGGTGCTTGTGATATTTACACCGGCAGCATGACCTTTCAACTGATCGATGACATTGTGTGAGGCTGTTTGTAACAGTGTTTCGGAAGTTACTTTGGAAATCGCACCGGTTACATCTCTTTTGCGTTGCGTACCATAACCAACCACTACTACCTCACCCAGGTTTGTTTCGGAAGAAGCTAAGGTGATGTTGATCGTTTTCCGGTTATCCACCCTTACTTCCTGCGGGGCGAAACCAACCGAAGTGATCACCAGCGTTCCGTTGGAAGGTACGGTGATCTCGAAATTTCCCCCGGCAGCAGTACTTACTCCCGTATTGGATCCTTTGATCACGACAGAAGCATTCAGAACCGGGTTACCCGATACATCTGCCACACGGCCTTTGACCGTAATACTATTCTGTGCAAATGCAGGGTGATGAAATAAGGCCAGGGCAATGCCTAAAATAGTGAGGCATTTGGCCGGCAAGCTGGTAAGAAAAATTGTTTTGGCAAACCTCTTCATAAGTTTTTGTTTAATTATTTAAAAGAGTTTTTAGCACTCCCGGAGAGGGAGCGATGGCAATCGATGTAGTTTTCAAAAAGGAAGGGATCGTATTGGTGGCTGTATTTAAAAAAGGGAAAGAGGAAAGGCACCTGCTGTAACACACCCACATGAACAAAGGATAAAATGGGAAATTTTGTAAGCATTCAAGTCAATCGTTGGTTTGGTAATAGCAATCAAAAAGCCGGTTGGCTATGCTAATATAGAGAAGTTTTTTAAAAATGCAACCGATTGCAAAAAATATTTTTTAGCCTGGGCTGTTTTTCGTGCCTGGACTAAGCTGGTAAAAGAAGTCAGACCATCTTTTGAAGATCACTTCCTGCTCAACCCCTGATTTCAGGGATATACAGGGGAATAATTATGATTTGCCATCTTGATTTTAAATAAGATTTCCTACTTTTATGAATACATCAGTGCTCAAAATACAATGTAACCGATTGCATATGAAAGTCAAAAAAGAGGTCACGATTTACGATATAGCGCAAAAATTAAGCTTATCATCTGCCACAGTCAGCAGGGCCCTGCAGGATCATTCAGCCATCAACAAAAACACCCGCAAACGCATACAGGAAGCGGCCAAGGAAATGGGCTACCGCCATAATAATTTCGCCAGCAGTCTCCGGAAACAGAAGACAAATACCATCGGCGTAATCATTCATGAGTTGAACAGTAACTTCATCACATCTGTTCTGTCGGGCATCGAACGGGTTACGGCAGAAAACGGGTACGACCTCATCATCGCACACTCTTCTGAAAGTTTTGACAAAGAAGAAGCCAATGCCCTTAACCTGTATCATAAAAGAGTGGATGGACTGCTTGCCTCCCTGGCTTTTGATACCGAAGGACTGGAACACTACAAACGTTTTGAAGAAAAAGGAATACCGGTGATCTTCTTCGACCGGGTGGAGGAAAACATCGAGAACACCAAAGTGATTATTGATAACTACAAATGCGGGTACCAGGCCACCCAGCATTTGATTGAACAGGGCTGTAAACGGATTGTAATGCTCACCGCCAGCCTTAAAAGAAACGTGTATGCCCAGCGGTACAAAGGATACAAAGATGCTTTGTACGATAATAATATAGCTCTCGACGAAAGCCTGGTATTGGTAAAAGACCTTAGTGAACAACGAAGCGTGGAAGCCGCTTATGAAATTCTCAACATGAAACCCATGCCCGACGGGGCTTTTATCACCAACGACTTCTCGGCCGCCGTTTGCATGCAAACACTCAAGGAGCATGGAGTAAAAATCCCACAAGACATTGCCGTGGTTGGATTCAACAACGATGCCATCTGCAAACTGATCGAACCCCAGCTGAGCACCATTCAATACCCCGGAAATGACATGGGTGAAATTGCAGCCCGTAATCTTATCAATCACTTAAAGGGTATCTCCAACATCAAACACACCAACACTATTGTAGTACGGTCAGAACTGATCATCCGGAAATCATCCTTAAGAAAAAAATAAATGCCCCACGCATCAACACGCATAAAAACATGGATCATTACAGCAGGACTTCTTTTTCTTGCCTCAATACTTTATGCAGAAGACGGGTACCGCCTCTGGCTGAGATACGATAAAATAAATGACCCGGCATTGCTTGCCCGGTACAAGCAAACGATTCAGTCGATTACCGTTAAAGGAAGCTCCGTCACCCTGGATATCATCCGTAAAGAAGTAAGCAACGGCATTTCTGGCTTACTCGGAACAAATATTCCCATTACCAACAAGGCAGAAGCATCCGTATGGATTGGCAAAGTGTCCGACCTCGCGGCAAACCCCGCTGCTTACAGTAAGCTCGGTAAGGAAGGCTACATGATTCATACCCAAACAATCAATGGCAAAAAATCTGTGATCCTGTGTGCCAATACCGATATCGGGTTGCTTTACGGGGCCTTTCATTTTTTGCGGTTGCTGCAAACCCATCAACCGCTCGAAAACCTGCTTATCGAATCCGTTCCCAAACTGAAATTGCGGATGCTGAATCACTGGGACAACCTGAACCGGACCGTCGAACGTGGATACGCCGGCTTCAGCATCTGGAACTGGCATACATTACCTGGTTATATTGATCAACGTTACATTGATTATGCAAGAGCGAATGCTTCTGTTGGCATCAATGCAGTTTCGCTCACCAATGTAAATGCCAACGCCACCATCCTTACCAAACCCTGGCTGGAAAAAGTTAAAGCGCTGGCTGATGTCTTCCGCA
>DMRT01000256.1 GCA_003455235.1 Chitinophagaceae bacterium | reverse complement strand
GTGAATACTGTTTTCTTATCGATGGGTGACAGAGCCCAGTGCAGGTTGGCCCGTGGCATACCCAGTTCATCTTTCTCCTCGCTGAGCACCACCCTCGAATCGGGGTTCGGTAGCTGTTCGCAACGGGTAAACAATCCATATGATTGATAAAATCCCTTCGAGAAAAGTTTCTGTATATAATTACGTTTGTCGAGGTTGGAATATTTGTGGAAGGTGTCCAGCGCTTTGCGTGGATCATCTTCCGACCATATCTTGATGGAAGGAATGGTATTCTTGGACATGGCCAGCGGCATCAGGGATACCGAGCCATTGAGCACACCCAGCTCTTTTTGTTTTTGAGGAGAAATGGCCAGCTCGGCCCGGATCTTGGTTTTATCGTCCATGCGGTAAAACAACAGGGGGTCGGTATGGTTGAGCCACATTTCGCCGGTTTTGATCTCCACGTGTTCCATAAAGTAGCGGCCTACCAGGTCGTTGTCGTTGCCGATCCCTTTTGGAGCCTGCTTGTTACAGGAGAGCAGGATCCTTGCGTTTTGAATGGAGCAGCAGGCAAGTACAAATTTCTTAGCCTTTACCGTATGCTCTTTACCGGCATAATTTTTAACCGTTACCTGCGTGATGGAGCCGATATTTTCTGTTGCAGTGATGTCCACCACGTTGGCATAAGTATATAGATGAACATTCTTTGCGTTCAGTACGGCATCGCGGTACTTGGTGCCAAATCGGGTGGGCGGACTGAAATGCCAGAGCTTGCTCCAAATGATATCATCCTGCAGCGGCAGAAGTTTAAATGCTTCGTTCTGCTTCAGCCAGTATTCGGAACCCCATTCAAAGGGGCCGAGATCAAGTATTTCGTGTGCTTTGGGATAAAAAGGTGAAATGTCTTTCAGTGTAATGGGCCAGCCGCTGTTTTCCACCCAGTCACGTTCCACAAAATCTATCTCGTCAAAAGTAGAGCACATACCACCCCAGTGACCGGTGCTTCCGCCGAAATAGTGAAGGCGGCTTGCCTTCATGGGATAATACGGATGCCCGGTAAGTTTGCCATTGTATAATTCCTGCACCCGGTCGTCGTAATCAAGACCACCTCCTTCCAGCAGGATCACTTTGTGTTTACTGTTCTCCAGGTCGAGAGCCATACTGATGCCGGCGGCGCCGGCGCCAATGATACAGATGTCTCCTTCTATTACAGAGTTATTTTCCAGTTGTCGTGCATCAATATGCATATAGGTAGATTCGCTTTTATCAGGTTAAAGAAAACAGGGCACACTGGCGGGCTTCGGTTACCGATATGACCCAGCCGCTGAGCACATGTATCCTGAATTGGTTAAAATCATCCAGTGTCTTTTTTTCCATCAGTAAAGCCACGGCCTCTTTATCGTCTTTGACCACGGGCTTATTTCCATCACCGGCCAGTAGCATCTGCTCCAGTTTTGCTTTGTCGTTTTCCTGGGGAGCCAGTTTGCGGTATTGTCCGCCGATTTCCCGGATCACTTTTTCGTCGCAGAAATTTCCAAGTTCTTCCGGCATTACTAAAGGATGATACTCTTTTTTCCGGTTGCTGTAATAACTCACTACAGGAACAGAAGCGGCAGCCAATGCAGCAGTGGTGGTTAGTAAAAACGTTCTTCTTTTCATTGAAAGGCAGCAGTGTTGATGATACCCGGCTTTTGGTAAACCTTATACGGGCCGAATAGGTTTCAAAACAGAATTATGTGGTTTTTATTGTATTTGTAAATTAAAAATAGATAAATAATATCAAACGCTCATCCGGCTGTGTTCATTTTAAAACCGAAGAGGTGTACTATTAAACAAAATTTATTAATTGCAGGTAAAGCATTTCTTTTTTCAACATAATGATTAAAATTTATCAACACCTGTGGATTAACCAACCTTATCCTGACCAGTTTGTGACAATGGTTTTTTCACATATATTTACTTTCACTTATTTATATATTTTTCAAAATGTCATATAAGAAATGCCGTTTTTTTACTGCGTTTGGTAGTATTCCAGCCACGAATTTGGGTAAATCGTAGCACTATTTTTGTAAAAAAGCAGCAAAAGTGTACAAGCGGAGAATTTTCTTTTCAGCGGCCATTATACTTAGTCATCGAAGGAATACTAAATATATAAATACGTCGTTAAAGAAAGATAATCCAATACTAAAATTCTGATATTCTATGAAAGTATTTCTACTGGCATTAACGCTTTTTGTATCCAGTCTTACGCAAGCGGCCACTTACTACATCAGCCCTACCGGCAATGACAATACCGGTACAGGCACTATCACCAATCCCTGGCGGACTTTATTCAAAGCGACTTCAACCGTAGTTGGTGCCGGAGATATTATCCACGTGCTCCCGGGTACCTATACCGAAACCCAGACTTCCAATTTAAGAGCGGGTGTGAGCATTGAAGGGGAAGGTTCGGCAGGCACCACAATCCTCGGTAACATGACAGGCACCTGGTCGGAACTTTTAAGCTTAAGTTCGCCCCAGAACACGAATGGCAACCAGTCTATTTCCGGTATTACACTTGACGGACAATACGTAAGTGAAACCAACAATAAAACCTGGATTGCCATATGGATATCCGGAAGAAGCAATGTGAATGTGCACGATATGCGGATTATCAATTTCTATTATGCCGCTGCCATCTATGATGGTTTCGATGCCACCTCGCCCATGTCGGATCCCGGCGTTACCGCAACCGGAAATAAGTTCAACAACAATGACGTCAGCAACTGTGCGACCATTTATAATACTTCGGGTTCAGGATGTTTAAATATAGGTGGACAAACAGGAATGGAAATACTAAACAATTCTATTGTAAATACTTCAAGGGTAAATTTTAAAAACGGGTGGCCCATTAAGTACTGGGACAATGGATACCTGAAAGGATGTAAGATAAATAACAACATCTTGAAAAAATCTCCCTACTTAGCCACCTATTGGGGCGAAGGCGGAGACTGGGATTTTGCCATCGAACTTTTCAATATCCAGGGACTGGAAATAGGCAATAACCAGATACAGGGTGCTGTTGACCTGAACTATAATTACGCCGGCAGCTATGCCTATTCTGTTTGGGCGCATCACAACGTGCTTGATCACGTAACCCCCA
>DMRT01000046.1 GCA_003455235.1 Chitinophagaceae bacterium | reverse complement strand
CGCCGTTGTTGGTATGCAGGGCAGATGATATGACTGAGCTTCCCAACAACCTACGCCTTGGTTCGTTTCCTCACGAACCATTCTCTCTGGCGCAAGTGATCTTCCGCCTTCGCCGGGCATTCCGGCCCGATTAGGTTATTGGCTTCCCGTATTGTACTTTTATTCTTTGCCGATGCCGGTCGGCTCCGATCCATATAAATAGTAACATCGGCTTTGGTCCGGATCAATGAAAGCGTAAACGATCTGCATTCACATAAAAAACGAATGATATGAAGAATTTTACAGCTTCGCCCAAAGAGCATATTTTTTTCAGTTCCATGGCGGTTATTATTGTGGCGTTGATCATAATTGGTTTTGCCAATACCTACCTGCCGAAAATAACAACTGATTCGCATCAGGTGCCGGGTATTATTCACCTGCACGCTCTTGTTTTTGCCTTGTGGCTGGCTTTCTTTCTGTTCCAGGTTACGCTTATCTCCCGCAACAAAGTGGATCTTCATACCAGGCTTGGTAAGTGGGGAGTGGTATTCTCACTGCTGATGCTTGCAGTGGGCTGTGCTGCTGCGATCGCAGCAGCAAAAGCCGGGCATAAGGGGATCCCGGGGGTGGAATTTCCTGATGAAAAAGGATTCCTGCTTCTGAACTTCAGCTCTATTATTGTTTTTATACTGTTAACCATGCTTGGCTGGTTGAACCGTAACAACCCAACTGCCCATAAGCGGTTTATGCTGATGGCAACGGCCGGGGGACTCACCCCACCCGGTTTGGCCCGCCTTCCGTTCATAGCCGGTTCAACCCAAGCCATAGCCATCGCTGCATTGGTTTTGATCTTAGCCGGGCCGGTTTATGATGTTGTCCGGTACCGGAAGATCCATTGGGCTTATTTAGTGAGTATTTTAATTATTCCGTTTTCCTTGCCTCCCGTGGTGCTTGCACTCTCCGGCACGGATATCTGGAAGAGTATTGCAGACATGCTTACCAGTTAGTAATAAGACGTCGCCGTTGTTGGTTTGCAAGGCCGATGATGTGGCAAGGCGTACCAACGACATTCCTTGAGTTTACACAAGCTTAGTTCTTACCTCAAAATCAATCTTAGCCGTTGTTGGTATGCAGGGCCGATGATGTGACTGGGCCTCCACTGCTGCTGGTATCCCAAATCCAAACGCAATGCCGTTGTTGGTATGTAGGGTAGGGTAATGTGGGCAAGCATACCAACAACAGGTTTGAAATAAAGCCTTTCGTTACCCGATATTGTTGGTACGCGTTGCTGGTGCCGATATGCAGGAGAGGGCATGAGTGCTGGTGTATCTGTGCCACTCCCTTTCATCCCCGATCAATCTTTTAAACCAAAATTGTGAACATTGTTCTTGTGAACATTTTTTTTGTTCACAACTAAACTGTTCACAAATCTTCTTACACCTTGGTTAGTATCACACGTAACGAAATAAAAAAGGTCCGTGAAACACGAACCATGACTGATCTAAAAGCGCCCAACCTCAAACCATAAACTACAAACCTCAAACTAATTTCCGCCCACCCTGTCAATCTCGTCCCGGGCGCCGCCTTCGGAACGGTTTACTGCTTTCATTGCTTTACCAAAGCGCCAGGTAAAGCTCAGCCGCACCACCCTCGTATCCCATTTTATCTTGAAAGGTTCATAGGAATTCTCGAAAGTGGAATAGCCCGAGTAGTTCTGGAACCAGGTGATATCCCGGATGTTCAGCCGCAATGTTCCTTTCTTCTTCAATACCTGTTTGCCAACGCCGAAATTCAGTTCACCCTGCGGCTCCAGCCATTCCTGCATGTCTATCTGGCTTTTGGTCTGGTAATAACCGCTGAGCTCAAAGCTCCATCCTTTTTTAAGCTGAACCTGGTTATTGAGGCTGATGTTCAGTTGGTTCACCGTGGCCGTAAAGGGAGCCCATACCACGCCCTTGATCACTTTGTGGTTGTACATGGCTACTGCCGTGATGTTCCACCATTTGGTAAGCGGCACCTGGAAGGTTTCGGTAATGCCGAAGTTTTTAAAAGAACCAACGTTGCCCCGCGTGTAAATGATGATATTGCCGTTCACATTATTGCTGCTGGAGTCGATGATGAATATCTGCGAAAAATAATCCTTGAGGTAACTATAGGAAACTTCTGTAGTAAGCATCTGCTTATAAGTATGGGCAACAGAGAAATTCCAGGTATACTGCGGCTTTATGTACGGGTTACCTGCTTCGTACGTGTATTTGTTCAGGATCGTGGTGAAGGGATTCAGGTTCTGGAACGCCGGCCGGTCGATCCGTCGCCCTGCCCGGATGGTGATCGTGTTATTTTTGTTCAGCTCGTACGAGACAAAAGCCGTAGGGAAGAGGCTTCCATATTGTCTTTTGAAAGCCGAATCCTTTACCACCGCATTGCCCAGCTGGTGTGCTTTATAGTACGTGAATTCATACCTAAGGCCGGCCTGCCAGTGCCATTTGCCTTTCTCTGCATCCACACTTGCATAGGCGGCGCTGATGGCCTCATTGTATTTGAAATTATTGCTTCGGTTCAGGTCGGTTTGCCAGGGGTTGCTGTTGACGGCCAGGTAATACTCGGCCAGGTTATCTGTATTGTTGATGGCTGTTTTCAGTCCGGCTTCGAGCAGGAATTTTTTGAAGCGCCTGCTGTAATCGGCTTTTGCTGAAAATATCCGGAGCCTGGCCGGAATATTCCCTTTTGTTTTTTCAATATCACTGCCGGGAACCATTAACTGGGTTTGGTATTGCTGATCGCCCTTGATGGTGAAATTCACATAGTCGAGGTCAACGGCCAGTTCGCTGCCCTGGCTCATCTTGAACTTACCATAGATATTGAGGCCGCTTCTTCTGAATCTCCGGTTGTTCGCACCCCAGGTGTTGATGGAAGAATCGACGTGGTGATAAGGATCCATCCAGTTGATTTCGCTGTAACTGGTTGCATCCCTGTTGAACATACCCCCGGTAAATACCAGGCCCAGTGTTGTATTCTTATCCAGGAAAAAATCGAAGCCTGTTTTAATATTCTGCCCAAACTGTTTGCTCTTATTCGAATTTGGCTGTTCCAGCAGCACCGAATCTTCGTTCTTGGTATTTACATATTTCCGCAGCGTCCACATCTCCATTTTCTCGGTGCTGGCACGCATGCCATAGTTCATGAACCAGTTTACTTTTCCATTGCGGTAATTGAGGTTGAGCGAATTGCCCGTTTTGGTATAGATGCCCTGTCCAAGGCTTACGTTCATAGAGCCGTTAAAACCCTTCACCTTGTTCGCTTTCATTTTAATGTTGATGATACCGGCATTGCCGGCTGCATCGTATTTAGCTCCCGGGTTTTCGATCAGCTCGATCACATCGATCTGTGAAGCAGGGATGCCTTGCAGGTATGCCTGCAGGTCGGTGCCGCTCAGCTGTGTTGGCTTGCCATCGATCAATACCGTAACGGAAGGTTTCCCTTTCATGATGATGGAGCCATCCTTGTTCACGGTGATGCCGGGCGATTTTTCCAATACATCCATGACCGAAGCGCCTGCATTTGAAATAGAGGCTTCGGGGTTTACAACTGTTTTATCCGGAAGGAACTGGATGGCCGGCTTTTTCGAAGTAACCGTTACTTCATTCAGTGACCTGGTTTTTGGCCTGAGTGTGATGATATCAGCAAAGGATGTTTTAGCCGTGAGATCGATCGCCGGGCTGTATGCATCACTATATCCTGCCTGGCTTACACGAACAAGGTATTTACCGGAATTGAGGTCCGTAAATTCAGCGACACCGGTTGTGCCGGCAATGCCTGAACGCAGTACTGCAGAGTCCTGGTTCAGTAAATAGACCGTAGAACCTGGCAGGGTAGTTTTCTGTTCATTGGCGACCGTGATACGGATGTTCCGCTTATCCTGCCCCTGGGCAAAGATGCCGGTACCCGAAAACAATAAAAAGAGAGGTAAAAGGGTCTTGGTCATTGACTATTCATTTATCGCCGAAAGTATTCAGTATCAGTAAGACTGATGTGTATTTTTATTTCAAAGGCGATAAATCTATATAAACTAAGCCCGGTTCCTGTTTCACTAACCGATTTTTACTTTATTCCAGTCTGGTTTCGTGTTTTACGGATCAATTGTTTATCCTTCTGCCAGGAACCAAAAAAGGCCAGGGTGGCTTATCGTATCCTGTTCCCGCTGCGGTCGCTGCCCAGGTACAGCTCTAATATCTTAAAATCTTTGTCACCGGCTTTGAGTGCGCCGCTTATCTGGGGAGCATTGGCGATGGCCCAATCTTCAATGGAATTATTCACATCGTGTTCTTTGCCGGCTTTTACCGGGTATTCACCTGAGGTGGTAACTACAAAGTAATTGGTGGAGGGTTGCGGCATGAATGATCTTTTTCGGGTGAAAAAAAATTGTATGTTAAATATCCTTTTTTATGGCTGATAAAAAAACTTTTACCTGCCTGGCTGGACACTTGTTCTTCCCGCAGCATCATTTTTTTATTGCTGCCATATTTTTAAAGAAAAAATGTAAAGCGAAGGAAGAAGAATACAATTTCAATGAAAGCATCTTATTTATCCGTAAGATCGTACCCCGTTTCCACAAATACCCCGTTCTTAACAACGAACGTGTTTTTGCCCACTTTTAAAACCTCGCCTTCCTTTAACCCGGAAAGATTGTACAGGTCGCTTTCCATTAAATGAACCGAGCCGTTGGTTTTCCTTGCCAGGTTGAGGTAATCGATATTTACATTGAACTCCGTGGCGCCGCACACCACCACCCGTACCGGTTTTGTAAGCTGGCCCCACAGTACTTTGTCTTTGATGGCCGCCCAGTTATCGGCAATCATCACCTGGAATTCACTGGAGGGGAAGGCTTTTTCTGCGGTTATCAGCGCTTCGATATTATTTTCCGGGAAATCGCCACCTCCGCCTTTCAGCATGGTGCCTCTCATCAATGCCTCCACTTCTGCATAGGTGTTGCAGGTTTTGTAATAAATGCCGCCGGTGCGGCCGAGCTTTTTATCCTTGTCGGGCATGTTATCGCCGTCGTTATAAAATACAAAGTTCTTTGCTGAACTGCCGATGGGATTTGTTTTCACCCACAGCAAAAGCTGGGCGGTGTATTTGTACATGCTGCCGGTAACGTCGCCAACAATCGTGGCTTTTTCCCATTTCGTACGGTCGAGTATCTTTAAAATGGTCGAATCCGGGATGCCGCTGATATTGATGGCAACGGCCGGTTTTTCGGTGACCTTAATGGGTTTTTTGGGCATCAGTTTTTCTTCACTCACCCAGTGAGGGTAATAGATGCGGATGGCTGAAGAACCTTTAAATTCTTTATATTCCGATTTGTTGATCAGTCCTTCTTCCAGGGCATCTTTGGGGTCACGGGTTATAAAGGAGTCGAGCGGATTTTTTTTGGGTGTATCCCGGTCCATGGATGCAATGCCGCCCCGGCCCACCAGTATATACCATTTGCCGCTTTGAAATTTGCGGGGTTTGCTTGCATAATATCTTTCTAGGTCGGTGGTTGCGCTGTCTTTCTTATTTGCCGTGGCAGGTTTTTCAATTGAAACGGGCGTGCCTGTCTTTACAATATCCTCCAGCTTCACCACTTCTTTTTTGGCGTTTTCCACTGTTTGCCTCGGCCTGAAAGTAACCACCAGGCCATGAAACATCGTGATCGCCTTTTCCCGCAATGCCCCATCGGTTTGCTGAAAGAAATTGACCTGTGCCAGCTGGCCTTCTTCAATAAAAGGGAAGCGTTTTAAAAAAGAGGCTACCCTGCTTTTATTCAGCGATACCAGCGATGCGTTGATGGGGTAGTCGGTGCAGGCCACGTCAACAAATATGTCGCCGGCGGTTTTTAATCCTGCCGTATCGCCGGAAATTTTGAGGATATTGGAATAGCCAAAAGGCATTTCGGCAATAACCTGTCCTGCTTTTATTTCTGCCGGCAATTTATACCGGTCGATAAAAACCGTTTTCTGGCAAATACCCTGGGTAGATATGTGGAGAATAAGAAGGAGGAGGAGTTGTTTTCGCACAGGTGATAGATTGTACAGCAAGTTACTAT
>DMRT01000084.1 GCA_003455235.1 Chitinophagaceae bacterium | reverse complement strand
AGCAGAATAATGGGTACCAGGCTGCCGATATGCAGGCTGTCGGCAGTGGGGTCGAAACCGATATAGGCCGTGGTTATTTCTTTATCCAGCTGTTCTTTGGTACCGGGCATAATATCCTGTATCATCCCCCGCCACTGTAATTCATCAATTAACGAATGCATGTTCTTTGTAAAAATTTATAAATCAAACCGTAAAAATCAGAACGGCGTATATCTTTCCGGCAAAAATGCTCATAAAAATTGACATAAAGGTAAGTTAGTTCCGGCCAGCCATATTAACCCGGCTATGCAGCCAACATTTGAGGTATTTTTTCCGTTCTTATCAAGGCATCTTTTTCATTCTGAAGAGCCTCTTACCTGGCATAGGACCCTTCCTATGTTACGGAAATGGCCGGGGCGGAAAAAGCGGACCGAATTTGCCGGAATAGACTTAATTTTATATTAATATATGTACACAATTTACCAAGTATAATTACGTTTTACCAAGATCCACCCCCATAAAAAACAAACTACTAACCTGATGACGTTATGAGAATTTACCTGACTATATGCTTACTGGGCTCCCTTGCCATTTCCATCCCCGGTCAATCGCAGTTCCGGAAATATTCAAATGAATTTTTAAACGTAGGCGCCGGCGCCCGGGGACTTGCCATGGGCAGTGCACAGATTGCCTCCACCAAAGATGAAACGGCTGGTTACTGGAACCCGGCCGGGCTTACCGGAATTAAGGATCATCCATCGGTGGGATTAATGCATGCGGAATATTTCAGCGGCATTGCCAAATACGATTACCTGTCGGCCGGTATTCCCATCCAGGATAACCGCCGTGCATTGGGCATATCACTCATCCGTTTTGCCGTAGATGAGATTCCCAATACCCTGAACCTGGTGGAACCCGATGGAAGCATCAACTACAACAACATTAAAACATTTACCGTGGCCGACTGGGCCCTGTTGCTGTCCTTTGCTCAGAATCTTAAAACAACTGAACACAGCAATTTAAGCTTTGGTGTAAATGCCAAAGTGATCTATCGGAAAATAGGAAGCTTTGCCACGGCCTGGGGATTTGGCCTAGATGCCGGATTGCAGTACCATGGCCGGCGCAGCCACTTCGGCATCATGGCCCGCGACATCACCACCACCTTCAATGCCTGGTCGTTCAAATTCACCGACCAGGAAAAAGAACAGCTCTATCTTACCAAGAACGAGATACCGGTAAAATCAACCGAACTAACTGCTCCCCGGGTGATCCTCGGCGGCGGCTACGATTTTAAACTCGGCAATTCGGTAAGCCTGATGGCCGAACTGAATGCCGACGTAACTTTTGATGGAAAACGGAATACCGTTCTCAGCGGCAACACGGTAAGCGTGGATCCGCACCTCGGCCTCGAAGCGAACATTAAAGACGTTTTCTTCATCCGGGCGGGCATCAATAATTTTCAGAAAGCCATCAAGGACGGAGATACCACCAACCAGAAAAAAGTGTGGATCTATCAACCGGGTGTGGGCGCCGGCTTCAAGCTGAAGAATGTAATGATCGATTATGCCTTCACCAACCTTGCCAACCAGTCAAATCCATTGTACACACATATATTCTCTTTACGGGTGAATTTAGCCGGTAAAAAAGAAGCGGAGTAAAATATAATGTCAAATGAGTATGAAAAAAATTCTATTAGCATCCTTCCTTGTTCTTCTGGCAACCACCGGTTTCGGGCAGTTGAATAACAGCTGGATCGATTATAACAAAACTTATTACAAGTTCCGGCTTGCCAAAGATACCCTTACCCGCATCAACCAGCCGGTGCTGGCAGCAGCGGGGCTGGGAAATGTGCCTGCTGAGCAGTTCCAGTTGTGGCGTAACGGGGAGCAGGTGCGCCTGTATACATCCGTACCCACCGGCATCATGGGCGCCGGCGATTATATCGAGTTCTGGGGCCTGATGAATGATGGCAAACCTGATAAGGCGCTCTACCGTAATCCCGATTACCAGCTTTCTGACCGGTACAGCCTGGAAACGGATACTGTCTCTTATTTTCTTACGGTGAATCCGGCAGGTGGAAACCTCCGCTATACATCTGCCATCAACAATACCGCCGGTAACGTGTTGCCGGCCGACCAGTACTTCATGCGAAGGATAGAATACAATTACCGCAGCCAGGTGAACAAAGGATATGCTGCTGTAATTGGTGAATACGTGTATTCTTCTGCCTATGATATTGGTGAAGGATGGACCAGTAATGATGCAGCTCCCTGTTGTGCGTTATCAAATGTACTGCAGGATGTGAACCGCTATGCAGCCGGCCCGGCAAACAGCGTAACCGTTACCACGGCTGTGGCAGGCAATGCCCTGTACACCCGCGACCTGGTAGTGAGGATCAACAATACAACCGTGCTGCAAAGCCCCATGCCTTATTTCAATTACCGCAAAGATACCCTGCGCAACCTGCCCTTGTCTATCCTGAACAGTCCGACCTTTATCGGGGTAAGCATCAACGGCAATTCCACCAATGCCAACGACCGCATTGTGGTGAGTGCTTTTTCAGTTACCTACCCGGCCACGTTCAACTTCAACAACCTGAAGAATATTTATTTTGAACTGAAAGACAATGCCGCCGGCAATTACCTCGTGATCACCAACTTTAATAACAATGGTGTGGCGCCGGTATTGTATGATTACAATAACAGCCGCCGCTACCTCGGCGACATCAGCACACCCGGCCAGGTAAAATTTGCCCTGCCCGCTTCTGCAGATACCATCCGGAGATTCAACCTCATGAGCGGTGATGCCAGCAATGTGAAC
>DMRT01000100.1 GCA_003455235.1 Chitinophagaceae bacterium | reverse complement strand
AAAATCCACAAGGTGTACATCGATCCCACCAAGGGCCTCACCGATGCCGATGCCGACGACGTGTCGCGCAAGATCGGCGTGCCCGAAGGCTCCATCGCGCAGGCACGCGTGCTGCTGCAGGGGCTGTACAAGGCTTTCGACGAAACCGATTGCTCGCTCGCGGAAATAAAACCGCTCATCTACACCGGTGACGGCAAGGTGGTGGCGCTGGATGCCAAGATGAATTTCGATTCCAACGCGCTCTATCGTCACGAGGACATCGTGGCCATGCGCGATCTGGAGGAAGAAGATCCCGCCGAAATCGAAGCCTCCAAGTTTGGCCTCTCCTACATCTCGCTCGACGGCAACATCGGCTGCCTCGTGAACGGTGCCGGCCTTGCCATGGCGACCATGGACACCATCAAGCTCTACGGTGCCAATCCGGCCAACTTCCTCGACGTGGGCGGTACGGCCAATGCACAAACCGTGGAAGCCGGCTTCCGCATCATTTTAAAAGATCCGAAAGTAAAAGCCATCCTCATCAATATCTTCGGCGGTATTGTACGTTGCGACCGGGTGGCACAGGGCGTAATTGATGCCTACCAGTCCATCGGCAACATCAACATCCCCATTATCGTACGGTTACAGGGAACCAATGCCGATGTAGCCAAAAAGCTGATTGACGACAGTGGGCTGAAAGTGCAAAGCGCCATCCTGCTGAGCGAAGCCGCCGAACTGGTGAACAAAGCCGTTGCTTAAGACCATACAACTGAAGTATATTTGGATCCCGCCAACCGGCGGGATTTTTTATCTTAGATGGATAAAACTTCCCCATGCTCGAATTCAACTTCACCCCCTTTCCTGAATTGAAAACAGAACGGCTCGTACTCCGCCGGATGACAACCGCGGATGCCGGACAGATGTTCTTCCTCCGCTCTGATGACCGGGTGATGAAATACATCGGCCGGGAAAAAACAAAATCAGTGGAAGAGGCCGAAGATTTTATCCGTAAAATAAACGTATTCATAGAAACCAACGAGTCCATCATGTGGGCCATTGCACTGAACAGTGATCCCGCCATGCTGATCGGCACCATCTGTTTCTGGCGCTTGCAGCCGGAGAATTTCCGGGCCGAAGTGGGCTATGTGCTTCATCCTGGTTACTGGAACCGGGGTATTATGAAAGAATCACTGCTGGCTGTTATCAAATATGGGTTCGAAGGGATGAGCCTGCACAGCATTGAAGCACACATCAACCCGGAGAATATTGCTTCAGGGAAAGTGCTGGAGAATACAGGATTTGTTCGGGAAGCCTATTTCAAAGAGAACTGTTATTTCCACGGCGCATTCAGGGATACGGCCATCTATTCGTTACTGAATAAATAAAGCCCCGTTCTTCATGCAGAACAGGGCTCACACTCAACTTAAAACTTAAAACCAACGCTCTTACATTTTCGGAAGCAGCACGTGATCGATTACGTGAATCACCCCATTGCTCTCGTTAACATCCTGAATGGTAACATAGGCCACCGAACCGCTTTCGTCTTTAATGGCGATCTTCTTTCCTTCCATCATGATCCATAATTTACCTCCTGCCACGGTTTTCACTTCTGCTTTTCCATTACCGGCCTTGATCAGTTTGGCGATGTCGGCAGCATTCCAGCGGCCAGCCACTACATGATAAGTAAGTACCCCGGTGAGTGCGGTTTTGTTCTCCGGTTTCAGCAGGTTATCCACTGTGCCGGCGGGCAGCATACTGAACGCATCGTTGGTGGGGGCGAATACAGTAAACGGTCCTTCACTTTGCAGGGTTTCCACCAATCCGGCAGCTTTAACAGCCGCCACCAGCGTGGTATGATCCTTACTGTTCACGGCATTCTGAACAATGTTTTTGGTAGGGTACATGGCGGCACCGCCAACCAATACGGTATTTTCTTTCTGGGCAAATGTGGCGCTGGCAAAGAACAGGGCAGCGGCAGCAAAAAATAATCTTTTCATCTTTGTAAAATTTTGAGTTTATCTGTTTTGATTAATGATTGTATTACAGATACGGGATGTGAAATAAAGTGGATTGGTTTTGTAAAGAAATTTTTTACCCTGAAAACAACAGGCAATAAAAAACCCGGAGAACTCCGGGCTTAATGACGTAACAAATAGCAGGCATCAGATCTTGACATAAGCCATCACTTTATCCGGTTTTACTTTTGCTGAACCGGCATTTTCCATGGAGATGGCAAACGCCTCCACTTTGCCGAAACTTTTCATTTTCTGCAGGTATACTTTTTTGCCGTTGAGCACACCGGTTATCACCCCGGCATTTACCGGCGCCCCGTCAACAATGGCCCAGAATTCATATTGCTTACCATTGGGCGCTTCCGGAAGATGAGTGGGATCGATATACACTTCATCGGTATTTTTCATCCAGTACATCCGGGCACCCATATCAGAAGTGGTATCGACGCTCTTAACCGCCATGGGAGTGGCATGCATGTCACCCATGATCTTCATGGCATCGCCCATATTGGTCATCATGTCTTTTTGCTCCTTCAATTCGGCTTGTGCGATACCCAGCGTTTTATTTGTTTCCTGGTATTTATTATAAAGTGAATAATTGAAGTAGATGCTGCCCAGCAACAATAACACACTGGCAGCCGCCACATATTTCCATACAGAAGAGATAGAGCGAACCGGCGCTGCATCAGTATTGCGTGATGCGATATTCACCACCGGCGCCGCCGTATTCTGAATTTCTGCAAACAATTTATCCTTCACCGAAGCAGCCGGTTGCACGGCATGTGCCATGGCATACCCTTCCAGGGCCGCCTGTATTGATTCAATTTCGGCAGCCACGTCTGGGTATTGTACTGCCCATTGCTGCACTTGCTCCGTTTCGGCCGGCGAAGTCAGTCCTGAGCAATACAGCTCCAGTATTCCCGATGATATGATTTCTTGTGCGTTCAACTGTATTCCATCATTTTTCTTAGTTCAATAATAGCCGCTCTCATCCTCGTTTTAACAGTACCCAATGGGATTCCCATTTCCTTTGATATCTCATCCTGGGTATAGCCGTTAAAATAGGCAAGGTCGATGATACTGCGTTGTTCCGGTTTCAGGTTGGCCAGTTGTTTACGTAAACCCATGGCGTCAAAACGCTCAGCCGAACGGCTGTCGCTCGTAAAATTACTTACGGAATTTTCATCGCCTGAGATTTTCGACTGTTTTTTATACCCCTTGCTCCGCAGCGTATCAATGGTAAGGTTCCGGCTGATGTTCAGCATCCACGTAAAAAGCCGGCCCTTGGCACGGTCGTAACTGGAAAAATTATTCCAGATCTTCACAAAGGCCTCCTGCAGGATGTCTTCCGACAGTTCCCTGTCTTCCACCATCCGGTAAATAACCCCGTTGAGAGCCGCCGCATAATTATCATACAGGTATGCAAATGCCTGCTGGTCTTTGCGCTGCAGCAAAACCACCAGTTCTTCTTCACTGTATTTTTTCAGGTCAGACAAATGTTGAAGGGTTAATTGACTGCCAAAATAAACGTTTTTTTTTAA
>DMRT01000161.1 GCA_003455235.1 Chitinophagaceae bacterium | reverse complement strand
AGCCTCCGGAACATCAACAGCGATTACGAAGCCAAACGGCACAAGAACATTGCTCTCCGCATGCCTGTTGTGCACCGGTTGGCGCCGGGAACCTTCCGGGAATGGCTGCGCAGCAAAGGAAAGCTGGGCGGCCAGCACAAAGTGCCGCGGTTAAGCAACGAACGGACCACGCTGGAAGAAATACTTAAAATAAAAAATACAGGATCTATTTAAAGTTTTGATTTTACTTTGAAAAAAGAAAAAAGGTTTCTATGAAATTATTAGACGGAAAAACAGCCATAGTTACCGGGGCGGCCCGGGGCATCGGCGAAGGAATTGCGCTGAAGTTTGCAGCACAGGGCTGCAATATTGCTTTTACCTATGTAAGCGATGGCAGTGCAGAAAAGGCGGCGGCACTGGAAAAAAAGCTGCTTGATATGGGCGTAAAAGCAAAAGCCTGGAAAAGCAACGCCGGCGATTATGCCGCTTGCGAAAGTTTTGTAAACGACGTATTGAAAGAATTCGGCGCAGTAGATATCTGCGTAAACAATGCAGGCATCTCTAAAGATAATTTATTGCTACGGATGACTCCCGAACAGTGGGATGAAGTGATGCAGATTAACCTGAAAAGTGTTTTCAATATGACCAAGCAGGTGATACGCCCTATGATGAAAGCCCGCAGCGGAAGCATCATCAACATGAGCAGCATCATCGGCGAAATGGGCAATGCGGGGCAAAGCAGTTATGCCGCCAGCAAAGCAGGCATCATAGGATTTACCAAAAGTGTGGCCAAGGAACTGGGAAGCCGCAACATCCGCTGCAATGCCGTGGCGCCGGGTTTTGTAGAAACCGATATGACGCATTACCTCAAAGAAGGTGAAGGTGCAGATAAATACAAGGCGGATATTCCCCTGGGGCGTTTTGCCAGTGCGGAAGACATTGCCAATGTTTGTTTGTTTCTTGCCTGTGATATGGGTAGCTACATCACCGGTCAGGTGATCAGCGCCTGTGGCGGCCTGAATATATAATACGCTATTTTTTAAAACAAGGCGCAGCTTTTATGCTGCGCCTTGTTTATTTTTCGTGTTCCCCTGGTTTAATGCCTCAGTTCTGCGACGCTGAATTCTTTGTTCTGTTCGTCCCTGATGAACTCCACATCTTTATAGAATTCTACTTTCCCGGTTTCCACATCGTACATTGCTCCTACTACACCAATTTCGCCGTTCTCTACCATCTGTTCAATGATAAAACTGCGCTCAATGATGCTCTTTACCGTGCGGCGCACATTGATGGCCGATACATTTTCCACGAAGGCCGGGTTCTTTGAATTTCGTTTGTCATTGTCCTGTGTTTCCCGTTCGGCGTATACCGCCGGTTGAAGTTTGGAAAGCAGTTCCGTGAGGTTTCCCATCTCCACATGATCGCAGGCGCCTTTAACGGCCCCGCACTTGGTATGCCCGAGTACCACAATCAGTTTTGACCCCGCCACTTTACAGGCAAATTCCATGCTTCCCAGGATATCGGTGTTTACAATATTACCGGCAATGCGTACCGAAAAAATATCCCCCAGTCCCTGGTCAAATATCAGCTCGGCAGAAGTGCGGCTGTCGATGCAGCTCAGTACAATGGCAAAGGGCCATTGGCCTTCGCTGGTTTCGTTCACCTGCTCCAGCAGATTCCGGTTCGCTTTCAGGTTGTTTACAAAACGGCTGTTGCCATTCTGCAGTATTTCCAGCGCTTTGCGTGGAATGATCTGGCTTTGTGTTTCTTTATTGAGTGTTTTCATTTTTTGATTATTTTTTAATGAACAGATTGTACATGTGAAAGGTTGTCGATGCGGTATGCTTCTTTGAACCCAACCAGCTGTAACTGTATTTCTTTCAGCGGCGCCTTGATATCCCTGAACTCTTTGATCTGCTCAATCACGTCGAAATCGATATACCTGCTTGCAGAAGCGTCAATCACTACACGGCTGTTACCAGGCACATCATCCAGCGTTTGCCGGATGGCAGCTTTGTTCAGGAAAGATACTTCTTCTGCCAGCTGGATGCGAATGGTATCCCCTTCGTGGTGCTCTTCTTTGTGGAACGAATAAGAGTTCTTCAGGTTGCCATACAAAACGGCGCCGGCAGCCGCCACAATGCCCGACAGCACACCTACCAGTAACCCCTTGCCACTCAATACGGGCACGGCTTTGAAAAGGTCGATTGCAATGATCACGATCACCGTAACAATAAAAGGAACAAATTGGTATTTGCCCGCCTTCCAGAAATTCCGGAACACCGAAGGTTTGGCAAGCTTATACCCTGTAATAAGCAGGATGGCTGCCAGTGAAGAAAGCGGGATCATGTTGAGCAGGAACGGGATCAGGATAATGGAAACCAGTAACAGAACGCCATGGATAATGGTAGACAGTTTTGATTGAGCACCGGAATTGACATTGGCGCTGCTGCGTACAATAACACTGGTTACCGGCAGTCCGCCAACAAGGCCCGCCACCGTATTGCCCACACCCTGCGCAAACAATTCCCGGTTGGTGTTTGTTACCCGGCGCTCCGGATCAAGGTTATCGATGGCTTCAATGCTGAGGAGGGTTTCGAGTGATGCGATGAGTGCAATAATAACGCCATATACAATCACGGTGCTGTTCAGGAATCCATCCAGGTTGGGCAGTGTGAAAAAGCTGAAGAATTCATTCGCTGATTTGGCCACTTTTATCTGAACCAGGTGTTCATTCTGTACCGCCAGCAAACTGCCCGAGCGTATCCATATCTCGTTAACAGCCACCACCACAATTACTGCCACCAGGGCGCCGGGAATAAACTTTACTCTTTTTTTGATAACGGGTTTTTCCCAAAGAACCATGATGATGATGGACAGCAGGCAGAGCAGGAGTACACCCACTTCCACATGCTGCAGTGGTTGCAGCAGTTCGTGCAGGTCTTCCTGTCCGTAGGGAAGCAGTTCGGTGATGTTTCCTTTTTCATCTTTATCGTACCCGAATGCATGGGGCAGCTGTTTGGCAATAATAAGTATGCCGATGCTGGTAAGCATTCCTTTTATAACGCTGCTGGGAATATAATTGGCAATACCTCCCAGTTTAGCAAGTCCGAGTATAATTTGAAGGACCCCGGCAATCACCACCGCACACAAAAACAGGCTGTAGTCGCCGATAGAAACGATGGCGCCCATTACAAGCGCAGC
>DMRT01000093.1 GCA_003455235.1 Chitinophagaceae bacterium | reverse complement strand
ACCAGCGATACCATCTGGGACTGGGACGTGGTGAACAACCGCATGTACTACAATGAAGGCATTACTAAAATGTTCGGGCACGAGATCACCGAAACGGGCAATATCGCCGACTGGTGGAAGGCAAACATTCATCCCGACGACATCAAAACCGTGAGCGATGCCCTCGACAAAGCATTCAGGAAAGAAAGACAGAATCTGCAGCTGGAGTACCGCTTCCGCTGCAGCAACGGTACGTACAAATACATTTACGACCGTGCTTTTGTAATCTTTGATGAACAGGAAAATCCCGTCCGCATCATCGGTGCCATGCAGGACATTACCTATAAAAAAGAAGAAGAACTCCGCATTGCCCGGGCCATTGCCGATGCACAGGAACAGGAACGCCGTCACATTGGCGAAGAACTGCACGATAATGTGAACCAGATCCTCGTAGGCTCACTGCTTACCCTTGGCATGGCAAAAGATAAAAATGCCGGCCGCGAAAAAGTAACCGAACTGATTGAAGCAGGCAGGAACCATATACTGAATGCCATCGAGGAATTACGGAAACTGTCGCACGAGATTGCCCCTGCCTCTTTTGAAAAGAAATCACTGAAAGACATTTTTGAAACCCTGCTGGAAGGAATCAACCCCAGCCGCCAGTTCGATATTCATTTTGAATTTGACGAAGCGGTGAATACCCGGATCAACGACGATATACAGCTGAACCTTTACCGCATCCTGCAGGAACAGGTGAAAAACATTCTTAAATATTCAGGCGCCAATGTCATTGAACTAAAGGTGGCGTTGTGCGAAAACGGGGTACGCATGCGCACCTTCGATAATGGCCGCGGATTTGATACCCGGAAAGAACGCAAAGGCATCGGCCTGAACAATATCCGCAACCGGGCCGAATCATTCGCTGGAAAATTTGTTTTGAACTCGGCGCCGGGTATGGGCTGCGAAATTATTGTTGAGATACCCGTGCAGCTTTCTTAAATAAAATCCAGGTGATTATAGGTATTGCCCAGCACCTGCCGGTCGTCGGTCCCCAGCCATTTATTCAGAACCGTTGCATACACGTTCTTGAAATCCACGGTATGTTTCAGGTCGCCTTCATTCAGGTCGCCAAGGTCGGGCATCGCATTCAGTACTCCCTTTCGTTTTAACCCGCCGCTGATGAAGAACATATTATTGGCGGTGCCATGATCGGTTCCGCCGCTGGCATTCTGCGATACCCTTCTGCCGAATTCACTGAAGGTCATCATCAGCACATCTTCAAAACGGTTGTTTTTCTTCAGGTCGTCCACGAATGCTTTCACGGCATCATTCAGTTCCGTGAACAGGCGCTTCTGCTGGTTTTCCTGGTTTACGTGGGTATCAAAACTACCGAGACTTACATAGTACACTTTGGTATTGATGTCGGAGAAGATAAGTGAAGCAATTGTCTTCAGATCTTTTCCCAGTTCGGTATTGGGATAGGTTTGGGCAGTAGGGTGAACCCGGCTTTGCCGGTAAATGTATTCGGCACTGCTGAGTGTTTCGCTTATTGTTTTATAGAGGTAATCCACTGTTTCTTCCCCGCTTTTATGATCGCTGTTCACGTCTTTGATAAAGTTTCCATTGCTGATGTTGTACAATCGTTTGGGATCTTTAAAAGCAAGGCCTTTGTTCTGTTCTCCTTTTAATGCAAGGCTCAGCACATCATCGATCTCCACGGCCTGGGTGGGTTTGTCACAACCCCTGCATTGCGCATCCAGGTAACGGCCCACCCAGCCGGTATTGATGTATTCGTTACTGTTGCTGGCGCTGTGCCAGATGTCCATGCTGCGGAAATGTGAACGGTCGGGATTGGGATAGCCCACGCTGTTGAGTATGCCCAGGCTGCCATCGTCATACAATCCTTTAAATACTTCCAATGCCGGGTTCAACCCCGTTTCATCCGTTAGCAGCAGTGATTTTTCTTTGGCGATGCCCAGGACCGGGCGCTCTTTATAATAAATATCATTGCGTACAGGTATCACGGTGTTCAACCCATCATTGCCGCCGCTGAACTGGATCACCACCACCACTTTATTACCCGGCGGTACCATCATGGGCTTTTCAAATGCCTTCAGAAATTTCGGCAGCATGAAAGAAGCCGTGGCCAGTGACCCTACCTGGATGAATTCTTTTCTTTTTATCAGCATACAACAAATTTTGGATTATGAATTAACATAACTGGTATTCCGGTGTACTCATCAGGTTAATGATACAACTCTTGATATAGTTTTCCCGGCTTGCGGTATTCGCATAGCGGTCCAGTACGGCAGTACTTACCTTTCCTTTTGTTTGCAGTACGGTGGCGGTTATGGCTTCCAGCAGTTTTTCCCTTGCAACTTTTTCGAAGATGGCATTCACCGGAACCCAGTTGATGGTGGCGGTTCCGCCTTTTACCGCTTCCTTCATTCTTTTAATGCCCGTTTCCATCATCTGTCCCATCTGTACATCGTCATCGGCCTTGGGCCGTATATCCATCATTTCATTGGCGCTCAGAATCTGCGGCACCCGCAGGCGCAGCATCAGGGAACTGCTGTCGATCCAGTTTTTTCCACCTGGCCAGCCGGCCACATTGGGCGGAAAGAACAAAACCTGTCCCAGCGCCCGTTCGAATAACAATTGCGACTGGTCATTTTCCAGCTGCATCGGGAGTAATCTTCTGATTCCTGCCAGCAGCTCCACGGGTGATTTGATCCGGGTGCCGATGTTCTTTTCATCATAAAACCAGGTGGAAGTGAAAATATCTTCCAGCAGTTTTTTAATATTGTACCCGCTTTGATAAAAACGGTCGGCCAGCCAGCTTACTCTTGATTCATCTGCAAGTTCATTCACAAAATACCGGTATATCTTCCTGGTGATAAATACAGCTGTTTGCTTCTGTTCTACCAACAGGTCGATGATCTCGTATCCTTCAAAATTGCCGGTGCGGCCAAATACGGTTTTATTGCCGAAGTCGTGCTGGTTACGCCTGAACACAAATTCTCCGGTGGGATTGAAACCCCAGCCGGTGAATGCCCTGGCCGCTTCCTTAATGTCGTTTTCGGTATAATTACCCCTGCCCATGGTAAACAGTTCCATTACTTCCCGGGCAAAATTTTCATTGGGGTGCTGCTTGCGGTTTTGCTGGTTGTTGAGGAACTGGAGCATGGCGGCACTCTTGCTTACCGCCATCAGCAGGTCTTTAAAATTGCCGAGTGCATTTTCCCGGATCACCTGCAGCAGCTCTTGCTGAAAATAACTGTTGTTTACCCGGCAGGCAAAATGCCCGTGCCAGAACAGGCTCATTTTTTCCCGCAGCTGCGCTTCGCTGTTGATGAACAGATCGAGCCAGCGGAGGTTCAGGTTCTTTAATGCATCTCTTGACATATCCTGTATTTCCTTCCGCTGTTCCCGGGTAAGGTCTTTTCTCGACATGCCGTCATTACCGGAAAAATACAAATCGATGAGTTGCTGGGATACGTTAAGTTTTTCGGGCGCCTGGCCGGAAGTTTTCACCAGCAGCTTCCAGAGTTCTTTTTGTGAAAGGGTATCAAGTGATGCTGCATTTTCGGCCATGGGGCCAAAAGCAGCCCGCCATAACAGGTGCTGGTTCTTTAAGCGATTGGATGCCGGCATATAGTAAGAATATGTGTTAACTGGTTCAATGAACGGGACTAAGACTTGTTCGGAACCCGATGGTTTAATATTTAAATTTACTAATTTACCTGTCAACTCACCGGCGGTTTCATTAACTTGTTATTAGAATTAACCCCATGCAGGTAAGAGCATTCAAATACGCTTCTCCTTTCATCGTATATGTGATGAGCTGGATTGCATTTACCAGCTACGGCTGGCTTACCTGGCTGCCTATGATCTATGCATGGGTGCTGTTGCCGTTAACCGAACTCTTCCTGCGCCCTGATGAAAAAAATCTGTCTGAAGCGGAGGAGGAACTGGCAAAAAAAGACCGTACCTACGACCTGCTGCTTTACTTCGTGGTAATTTTTCAGTATGCCGCCCTGTGGCTGTTTTTATCGTCAATGCAACATAGTACCCTTTTGTGGTGGGAAACCACCGGCCGGGTATTCAGCATGGGTTTGCTTTGCGGAACCTTTGGCATTAATGTGGCGCATGAACTGGGACATCGTGTAAACGGGTATGAACAGCTGTTAGCCAAAACACTGCTGCTTACGTCGCTGTACATGCATTTTTTTATTGAAC
>DMRT01000302.1 GCA_003455235.1 Chitinophagaceae bacterium | reverse complement strand
GAAATTGTGCATTTTGGCAAGCAGGTCGGCATACTTCTCATCGTCCGGCATTTTCTCCACCGACTTGTCCTTCTCTTCTGTTCCGATCGTATAGGTAGATAAGTGTTCATTGCTCTTTTTTGCCAGCACCGAGATGAGTGATGAATCCAGTCCGCCGCTTAAGAAGCAGCTTACCGGTACATCGGCCACCATATGACGTTTCACGGAAAGCTCAATTGTGTTGGCTACATCGTCTGCTGTACTGTTGATGTCGGCCGCCGACTTTTTAATCGCCTGGTCTTTGATATCCCAATACTTCACCATTTTTATTCCTGCCTGTTTGCTGAAGGTCATGTAATGAGCGGGGGGCAGTTTGTAGCAACCTTCAAACATGGTTTCGTTTCCGGAAATCCAGATATAGTTCAAACAGCTGACGAGTGATTTGGCGTTAATCTTCTTATTGAAACCGGGCAGTGCAACAAGGGTCTTCAGTTCCGAGCTAAATGCCAGTGCCCCGTTAATCTGTGTATAGAAAAGTGGTTTGATGCCAAAGTGATCCCGGGCGATGAACAGGTCGTGGCTGTTCTTATCATAAACCGCAAAGGCAAACATGCCAAGGAAATAATTCAGGCATTCGGGTCCGTACTGTTTGTACATTTCAAGCACCACTTCAGTATCTGACGAAGTTTGAAAGCTTACCTGCTTTTCGCTGCTGAGCTTTGCCTGCAGTTCTTTATAATTATAAATTTCGCCATTGAATATAACGGCATACTGGTGTTTATGCAGGGGCTGGTTTGCCGCTTCGCTCAGGTCGATGATCGACAGGCGCTGGTGGGCAAAAGCGATGTGGTCATCGTGCCACACACTCTGGTTGTCTGGCCCTCGATGTTGCTGAACCCTGTTGGCTTTGGCGGCCAGTTCAACATTGTCTTTAAACCCGGTAAATCCGGCAATTCCGCACATGGTTAATAATTTATGGTATCAGTTTTTTCAGGAATGGCAGCAGGTTGTTTACAATCCTGGTGGCTGTAAACTTTTCTGCAAGCGCTAAATTATTCACTCTCATCTTCTCCTGCAATGGTTTATTGCCAACCAAGGCAGCAATCTGTTTGTACAGCTGCTGTGGATTCTTTTTTTCAACCCACAGGCAATGTTCATTTTCCACCAGGTAGTCGGCCGCAGCCCTGATCCGGGTGGTTATAACGGGCCGGCCAGCACCTACCGCCTGGAAAACCGCCATCGGGAAGCCTTCCTGGTGATATGTCGGCAGTATCGACACGTCGCAATTAGCATAATAACGTCTGGTTTCGCTTTCAGGTATATGACCGGGCAATTTAATATTATCATTCAGGCCATATTTACTGATAAGACTGTTAACCTCTTCCAGCAGGGGGCCGTTGCCGAGGCAAAACAGGCAAAAATTCACGTTTGCCTCCTTCAGCAGTTTACAGGCTTCCACCAGGTCAAGTATCCCCTTTTCGGGCATGAACCGGCCAACAAACAGCAGAACATGGGTGTCTTCGCTGAGTCCCATGCTTTTCCTAAACCCCGGGTCGGCTACATACAGGTCTTTTTGTATCACATTGGCCGTAACCGCCACTTTTTCGGGCGGCACACCTACACTCAACAGGTTATGCCTTTCTTCGGAGGAGAGGGTGAGCATCAGGTGCGCCCGTTTAAGTACATAATTTTTAAGCACACTTCTTGAAAACACCACGTCGCTCTCTGAGCCGTGGAATTTAAGAACGATCTTAAGTTTACGGCTGTACCGTCTTAGTATAAAAATGGTAATGGAGTCCCTTACCAGTGTTTTAAAATCAAATGCCGTATTCAGGTAAACAATATCAGACTGCTGGGCTGCAGCCTTCTTTTTCAGGTCCTGTGCATTACGGAAAACAAGCTTCAGGCTGTTGAACATTCCGTTAGCGGTGCCCCAGTTGCCATAGGCACAGGAATCTGTTTCGGCGCCGGCAGCACGAAACGCATCAATCTCCGATTGAGAGATCTCGTTGTGCGTGGTGCCGTGTAAACCGAATAATATTTTCATCGTTGTTTATCTGTTTTAAATGGAATTGAAAATGGATAACAATTCCCTGCTCACTTTTTCCGAATCGAAATTGGCTTCTGCTGTTTTCCGGGCAGCAGCCCCCAGTACATTTATTTTTCCGGGGTCATCTATGAATGCCGACAAAGCCTTTACAATATCTGCTACCGAATCCGGTTCTATCAGCAATGCGTTCTGTTCGTTATGAAGGTACCGGGGAACATCACCCACTTTTGTGGCAATCACTCCTTTACCCGATGCAAGAAATTCTCCCAGTTTGAATGGGAATCCGGCATTGGCAAACTTTGAGTTCACCCTTGTCATGCAGAAGATATCGCAGCTGTTGAGCAGCGCATAGTATTCGTCGGTTGCCAGGAACCCTTTGAACAGGATTCTGTCTTTCGCCGAAGAAGCAGCAATCTTCGCTTTTATCTTCTCCACATCTGCCGGGTGTCCAAGTCCTGTCAGGATCAATTTAATGGAGTGATTTTTTCTGCTTACTTCTTCAAATGCCTCCAGCAGGTAAGCCAGTCCGTCTTTGGGTGCAAAAGATCCTCCATAAAAAACCTTCAGGTCGTTGCCATTTACCGGGCGGCCATTCATGGTGAAATAATCCAGGTTCACCGTGATTGGTATCAGGTGTACAGGTATTTTTCCTTTCGCATTTTCTTCCGCTCTTTTATACAGGTGATCGGAAATGGCAACATAGGCTTTCGTGAAATACCTGGATAGTTTGAAAAGAACCAGCGAGGTTTTAATCCGTACCTTGTTCACAAATCCCACATGGGCTTCAAAGCGGTTGTCTTCGATGATGTCGAACACGATTTTATACCCCAGCATGCGCCCGTACATCAGGAACACAATATTTTTCAGGTCGGGATAATTGTAGTTGTAAATGATATTCTTCGCACCGGCCAGTCTGCTTTTCCGCAGGAATGCATTTCCTTTTATCCAGAAAGAAAAAATAGAAAAGGGGTTACCCAGCCGGAAGCCGACAATGCGGAAGCCGATATCGTTCAATCTCCCTTCTTTCCCGATGGATACTTTATTATCTGTTTCATAAATGAGGTTGTTGGCCCGCAGCATCCCCTTGCCCACCAGGGGCTGGAACAGGTTACGCACCCGGGTGGAGCCGGCCATTCCATCGAAAATGGAAACGCCCATGATCATGATATGAAGTTTCTTTTCGTTCATTTATTTCCCCGACAGAGAAGCAATCGCCTCCCTGAACCGGTTCCGTACTTTAATTGAATTATAGTTTGCTTCAGCAATGCCGATGGCAGTAGCGGCAATCTGCCTGCGCAGGTTGCTGTCTTTTACCAAAGCAGCAACAGCGTCTGCCAGTTTACCGGTATTGTTTTCTGTTATGGTCATGGCCCATTTGTTCTGCACGGCATCTTCCACCAACGCTGTTTCAGCCGGCCCAAAAACAATAACCGGGGTTCCGCTCACCATGTATTCAGGCGCTTTGGTTGGCATTGAGTATTTGATAAAACGGATAGACTCGGCCGAAAAATCGTAAGGCAGGTATAAAAAATCTGCTTCGGCAAACACCTTAGGCAATTCGCTGTAAGTCACCATCGGTTTGTGTTTGGCACAGCGGTATTTTTCAATCCACTCCGGTCTGTCTTTTGTTTGCAGCACCATCTGTATGGATGTCTTCAATTCATTATTCACTTTATCCACTGCCTGTGCCAGCGATTCCAGGCTATCCTGTATGCCTGTTCCGATACGGCCGGCGTACAGGATAGAGGGATTTCCACCCAGTTCATAATTACTGCGCTGGTGGCTTTTCCAGAAATCGATTTCGATCGGGTTGTGAAAAGTAATGAATTCCTTCCCGTACCGGTTTTTATATTCCCTGGCCATGGCATGGCTGATGCTCATCAGCACCGATGCCCGGTCCATCATGGCCCGTAGTTCACGATCGATCCTGTTATGCCAGTATGTTTTGAATGGCCCTTTCTGGCTGATGGTGGAAGGCCAGTCGTCCATTACGTGATAGATCATTGGTTTTTTTGTGTATTCCTGCACGGCTTTGCAGAACAACACGAATTCGCGGCTGGATGCCTGTGCATAGATGCAGTCAGGGTTATAGGCATCAATCCATTTGCGGAACTTATCCGAAAGCCTGATGCTGGATAAGCGGTGAAACAAGCCTATGTATTCCAGGAAAGGATAAAAATAATTGTCGATGATCCGCGTACGCAGGCTAAGTCCTGCAGCAGCGGGAGCCTGTTCTTTTTTACCTGGTTCGGATTTTACTTTTCTTTCTCCCGAAACCACTTTTCGCTGAAGCAGACTAAAGGGAAACATCCATTGATATTCCTCACTTCCCAGTATATAATATGTTTCGCAGGCTTCTGCGTTGATGTTATTGAATATATGATCCGTACAAACCACGGCCAGTTTGTCTTTATCCCAGCCGGCAAACAGGTTTGCCTGTGTAATGCCGCCACCGAAATTGTTGTTGAACGGCTGGCCAAGTATGAGTGTTTTGGGAAATGGCATCAGGGTTATCGGTTTTATTGCAGGTTTGCTTTAATGGTTTCGTCGGGGAGGTTCCTGAGTTTTTCCGAATAACAGATGCCCGTTGCTACCCACACCAGCAGGTAGTTCATCGAGAAAACAATACCACCCGACGGGTAGAGGTAAATGATCCACAGGAATATCCACAAAGCTGCTGCCTTTGATAATACGTTCCGGGATTTGAAAAGTCCTTTGTATACGGCCGGAATGAACATCAGCAGGTGCAGGGCCAGGCTTATTATTCCGCCTTTAAGTATGATCTGCAGGTAACCGGTTTCAATGTTATCGCGGTAACCCGCCCCTTCAGCATCATTTACATTATCTACAATGGGGCAATAGTATTTTCCTTTTATTCCTTTTCCGATCACCCAGTCAGCCGATGACATATCGGCATACATCCACACTTCCACGCCCGACCTGGTGTCTTCTTCGCCCCGTTCCATCAAAAAATTAAACGCCGAATGCTCTTTCATGCTGGCTATAAAAGCGCCGCCAACCAGGATCATCAATGAAGCCATTGTAATGATCAGCGCCTTTTTTTTGGTACTGAGCACCGCCACCATACCCACGCAGAGAAAGGTGGTGGCACACATGAATATAAGCCCGCGCCTTGCCCGGAATATGGCAAAGAAGAGGGTAACCATAAACATGAATACAATGAATGCATTTTTTTTACCGATACCGAAAAAATCTTTTTTGCCCTTGATATTATACGGGTAACTGATAAGCATATATCCAACAGGAAGGGCCAGGAACACCGACAGATTTTCAACAAGGCCCTGCGCCACCAGGTTCAGCCGGTCGTAGTCGTGCAGTGTATCATAAAAGGTATATACAAAAACCAGGAAGATGGCCCCGAAGATGAGCAGGATGTTAAACATCTTTTTATACGTGGCAATGCTCCTGGGAAGTAAAACGATCACTGAACATAGGTAGGGCAATACGCCAAACCAGGGGTCGAACAGCATCTGTTTAATGGCATCTTTATCAAACTGTGCCCCCCGTATGATAATGGTAACCGAATAAAGCAGGTTAATGATGAACAGGTTTTTCAGGTAGCCATCATCAAATTTGAATGACATCAGTCCGGCCCCTCCCGCAATCATCAATAAAAGCCCGATTGCCTGAACGCCCTGCGCACTTGCTGCCGTAAGAAATGGAGCTTCGGCAGCAGCCAGCACAAAAAAGATCATATACACAAGAAGTCCGTACCAGAAGAAGTTCAGGCTCATGTCCTGCTTCTTTGAAACAGTAAGCAGGCTGTCTCCGGGTAATCGTTTTCTCTGTATCACGACGTTTTAAAATTGAAACGCCGGAGCAGTCCCGGCGTGATATAGCAGTTGTTTATTTTGAGGCTTTTTGTTTAAAATCGGTTTGGCTCTTCGATTTGATATGGTTGAGCAGGTAGGCGCTGAGCAGGTGGCCCGCTTTAATATGCCCGCTGTTGTGCCAGTGGCCGCCGTCAATGGTGAGGTAATCGGCTATTGTAAGCTGGTCGAGCGGATCCACGTACTGTATATTCAGCTCTTTCAGCAATTCCAGTGCATTTGTATAATTCTCCTCTTTTTTCTTCACGTCATCCAGCGAAGGGATCACCAGCACCACCAGTTCGGCATTGTTGGCTTTTACGTATGTATTCAGCTCGTTCAGGTAATCACGGGTGAGTTTATACCCGATTTCTTTTGTTTTCTCTTTATTGCCGCTGAGCCGGTTCGAAATCTTTTTTCCCAGTTCGGAAATAAAATACCGGGTGCGGCTGTGAATAAGAATTTTCTGGAAGAAGTTCAGTTCCTCCATCGGGTATGAGCCGGTAGCAATTTTATAGGCTTCCCGGTTTGTGATTTTTACCGGGTTCAGGTTCTTGTCAAAATCATACTGGCTGTAACAGGACGCCATCTTGTTGAAGATGATCCGGTCAAACGGGAGCATATTATCGCCAAAATCGTTGCCCACGTAAAAACCAAGCACCACGTAATTGGAGTGCTGCAGGGGAAGATATTTTTTGGTGGTAAATACTGCGTGGTTGGTTCCGGTGGCCGGTATGCCGGTATTCCATACCAGTGCCGGGTGCACTTTGTTTACATCCGACTCGAGTATATCAACGAACGAACTTCCCACATCGGAAGATGCGCCCCAGGTAAAACTATCACCGGCGGCTAAAATTTTTATAGAGTCGCTATCGGGAGAGAGTGGGGTAAATTCATCTTTATCATGATACCCGTCGCTGTTGATCATCTTAAGCCGCTTGTAATACCAGATCTCTCTCAGGAAATACACGGAATCATCCAGCGTGGCCTGGTGTGCCACGTAACGGGGGCCATTGATGGTATCACAGGTCCACCATTTTGCCTGGGTATATGACACTTTCTGCATCCGGTCGTAACTGGAAGGATACTTCATGAAATAAAAAGCAACTTCCGCCAGCACAAACAGGATCACCAGCAGGAAAAGAAGTGTGAATAAAGCGAACTTTATTTTTTTTCCTTTAGATATTTTCTTCTTTTCTGTATTGTCTGCCATAGCTAAATTCCTTTAATCGAGTTTAAATTCTTCTTTCCAGTTGGTATCGTTCTCCAGTTCTTTCTGATCTGCCTTGTCAAAAACAAAGTTACCCACCACCAGGACATCCATTTCGGTACGCATGAAGCAACGGAAGGCGTCGTCGGGTGTGCACACAATAGGCTCGCCGCGGACGTTGAAGCTGGAGTTCACGAGCAAGCCGTATCCGGTTTGGTTTTTAAATTCATTGATGAGGTTCCAGTAACGTGGATTTGTTTTTTTGCTCACGGTTTGTATCCTGGCCGAATAATCCACGTGGGTGATGGCCGGGATGTCTGAACGCAGGTGATACAGGCGTTCATACATTTCCATGTCATTGTAATTGGCCGGTAACGGTTTAATGTGCTTGTCCTGTACGGGCATCACCACCAGCATATAGGGAGAAGTTCCCTGCAGTTTAAAATATTCATTCACGTCCTCTTCCAGTACCGAAGGAGCAAAGGGTCTGAATCCTTCACGGTACTTGATCTTAAGGTTCATTTTTTTCTGCATCTCCGGGTTGCGGGCATCGCCGAGGATACTGCGGCCACCCAGTGCTCTTGGACCATATTCCATTCTTCCCTGGAACCAGCCCACCACATTCCCTTCTTTCAGTTTTAATGCCACCACTTTGGTAAGCTCATTAAAGTCCTGGTAATAGGTGTATTTTCCGCCGTACTTTCTTACCATGCCCATGATCTGGGCATCGTTATATTCAGGTCCAAGGTAAGCGCCTTTCATTTCATCAGCAACAGCCGGGTTCACCGTACGTTTTTCATTCTTCCACATGTACCAGCCGCAATAAGCGGCGCCCAATGCTCCTCCGGCATCACCCGACGCAGGCTGTATCCAGATATTTTTGAAAATTCCTTTCTCAATCAGTTTGCCGTTCGCCACGCAGTTGAGTGCCACACCACCCGCCATCACCAGGTTATCGCTGTTGGTGAGTTTTTTTGCTGTTTCGGCCAGTTTGATAACAATCTCTTCGGTGATCTGCTGAATGGCCAGGGCCATGTTCATATAATCCTGAGAGATCTCCGATTCCGGGTTACGGGGAGGAAGCCCGAACAACTCTGTCCATTTTGCGTTGTTGGTCATCTTCAGCCCGGTGGCATAGTTAAAGTATTTCATGTTCAGGAGGATGGACCCATCTTCCCGTACATCGACCAGCGTTTCTAATGTTTTTTTCTTGAACTCTTTTGTTTGAGCCGAATCGGGATTGCCATATGGCGCCAGTCCCATTAGTTTATATTCACCGCTGTTTACCGTAAAGCCCGTATAATAGGTGAATGCTGAGTATAACAGTCCTAATGAATGAGGAAAGTGCAGTTCTTCCACCATTTTTATTTCATTACCCGTACCATGACCAATGGTGGTGGTTGCCCATTCACCCACGCCGTCGATGGTGAGGATGGCCGCATCGTTGAACGGGCTGGGATAATAGGCACTGGCGGCGTGCGACAGGTGATGTTCGGGGAACAGCACCGGGATTTTTTTATCGCTGAATTTTTTGAATTCGTCACGCAGCATTTTTTTCATGAACAGCTTTTCTTTGATCCATACCGGCACAGACGAAAGAAAACTGGTGAGCCCTTTTGGTGCAAAGGCATGATAAGTTTCAATCAGCCGTTCGAATTTGATAAAGGGCTTGTCGTAAAATGCAATAGCTGCGAGGTCGTTGAATTCAATGCCTGCTTCCTGCAGTACATAGCGTACGGCATTCTCCGGGAAAGACGCATCGTGTTTTTTCCGGGTAAAGCGTTCCTCATGAGCAGCAGCAATGATCTCGCCGTCGCAAACAATGGCGGCAGCGCTATCATGGTAATAGGCAGAAATTCCTAGAATAAATGTTGCCAAAACGTAGTCTTTTAAATTAAAACAATGTATAAATGAATGGCGCTATCGCAGATCCTGCCGAAAGCACGATCAGTACGCCAAATACCAATAACACGATAATAAGGGGCAGCAGCCAGAATTTTTTCCTGACTTTCAGAAAGGCCCACAGTTCACGTAAGAATTCCATATACTGTTTTTTAAATGGTTTGTTTATTAATAAGGATGTTCAATGTCTTTTGATGTGAAGACGTGATTCCGGCTTAGCATTACCGACTTGCTGCTTTTCTTAAATGTCTTCAGGTCGAGTGTATCCTTGCCCATCATCTGCCGGATGATACTTACCGGGAACAGGATGACAAAGTAGATCACCGACAACAGTATTTTTGATACCACTTCGCCCAGCAGGGTGGTTAATCCCAGCCAAACCACGGCGAAAGGATAATAGAACATGGGTATGGCCATGGTGATCACCAGTGCTGCAATACCAATCTCGTAGTAAAGCACTTTCTTGGTGAAGAATCCGAGCAGCAGCAGGATCAACGTCATTGCCATGCCGGTATCCGAAGCCTGTTTTTTGGAAATATCAACAGGGAAATACTTTTTCAGAATGTTGTCAGCCATGTATAATTAATTGCATTTAAAAATTAGAATACTGTTTATATATGATTTTACAAAAAATCCATATGTAAAAGAACCTTAACGCTCAAACCGTCATCTTATTTTACCAAAGACAGCCCGGGTTCAAATAAAAATCTCCGTTCATACCGGTTTTCCGGGGTCAAAAGTAACCTCAATCCGGTTCACCCTGTATTATTATTTGCTTACCTGTTCAATCAGTTCCAGGTGTTTTTGCAGGGTAAGTGCCGGTTCAATAGCGGGAGGCAGGTAACCCCTCACGTCATTAGTGAGGCAATACCTGATCCCTTCGGCCAGGTCTTCTGCATCTTTGTATTTCGCCAGGTAACCATTTTCTTTATGTTTCACCATGTCGGGGATTCCACCCACATCAAAGCCAACCACCGGTGTGCCGCAGCTTAATGCTTCCATCACAACGTATCCGAATGCTTCGGCGAGTGAGGGCGCAATGAACACATCGGCTGCGTTATAAACCAGGGCCGTTGAATATTCGTCTTTCAGGTAACCCATGAACTTCACTTTAAACGGAATGGCATCGGCTATCTCTTTTTTATAACTGCTGCCGAATATTAATACCGAGATATCCTGGTGAGGTGCTGATTGCATCAGCAGGGCCAGTGCCTTTTGCAGGTATGCCCATCCTTTATACGGACTGCCAACTGTAATGGCACCGAATGCAATCACCGTTTCATTGGCATCGATGTTGAGTACCTGGCGTGCGGCATTTTTATCAACCGGTTTATAAATATTCTTATCAAGCAGGTTTGGAATATAAAACGCCGGCTTGTCCCTCGTAAGCAGCGATTCCCTGGCACAGTCATATAACCACCTGCCCGGGGAAACGAAATACAGATTATTGTAGCGGGAATAGATTTTCATCTTTTTCCGGAATTCTTTTGCAGAAAGATCATTCTTATTCTCTTCCGGGAACATCGGGCAGTTGCCACAACCTTCTGTTTTATATTTCACGCAGTCAAAACTGTGGTGACAGCCACCTGTGATATTCCACATATCATGCAGGAAGATCACCACGGGTTTGTTCAGCGCCGCGATCTGTTCAATGCTACGGAAGTTAAGCATGCCTTTCAGCGCCCAGTGAATGTAGATCACATCGGCATTCTTTACTTCATCCAGCTTTGCAAGATTATTTCCCAGCACCGGGTAAGAGAACGAACCCAGTTTTTTGTTCACCTTACGGGTCAGGTAGTTCTGGATACGGTCTTCCAGTCTTGTCAATAATCTTGCCCTTGCACTCATGTATTTCACCCCCTGGCTCTCCACGCTGTGCTCCATCGATACAATGGATGAGCTGATCTCCGTATCCTGGAAAGCCCGCTGCAACCTCAGGGCTGCCCGTCCGGCAGACTCCATGGAGTATTGTATGTGAACGAGTTTCTTCATTATTGATACCAGATCTTAGCGGATGATTTTTTATAAAAAATATTATAGTACTGAATAGGCGCAATGATATAGCCAAATACGTTGGAAGCTATAATAGAGATCAGCACGGCTTCCACACCCATATGAAATTGTTTTATCAGCAGCACCGATAATCCCACAAACACCACCGAAGCTGCCATGGCAGCGAAGAACTGTATCCTGAGTGTTCCGATGCCGTTGATCACGTACACAAATATGCTGGCGAACATGGTGGTTACAAAGAACAGGAAGCAGAACAGCGAAACATTGAATGTTACATGACTGGCCACTTCTTTCCCCACCCATAAGGCATATATCTTATCAGAGAACATAAGCATAACCAATCCACCGAGAATGAATGGCACCAGTATATACAGGTATTTTTTCACTGCATTTTTTATCCAGTCCGATTCACCCCTATGGTAGGCATCAGTTACACTGCTCCATAACGGGCCCAGCAGGATGGTGAATCCCATCAGCAGCACAGAAAAATAACGGTAGGCGATGTTGTAATAGGTAACATGTTCTGTACCGAAATAGTGTGCGATGAGGAAAAGGGCTGTTTCAAATTGTATGATAGCAGCGATCTGGAGCACAAAGAATTTAAGTCCGAGCTGCATGATATCTTTTGCAAATTCCTTCCGCACAAATTTCAGGGAAGGGATGTATTCTTTGAATTTACCATTAAAGAAATAAATATTCGCTATCAGCAGGATCAATACCGGCGCAATTCCCACCGATAAACCGAGGTATAGCAAAGAACCTTCGGTGAATTGAGTGAGCAGCCATATCAATACCAGTCCGAGCAGCTGACCAAGCATATCAATGAGAGATGCTTTTGCGGGCTGCTGATCGGCGGTAAGGATGGTGTTGATGATGCGGAATATGAACTGGAAACAGAAATAGGTGAAAACGAGCATAGCCAGTTGAGAAACCTCTTTCTCCATAGCCGGGGGAAGGCTTAATAGACTATGCCAGGTGATGAACTGGTTGATGAACAGGAGCATCAGCCAGAGTGCAATGAAAATGAGGCTTACATAATAATACGTGGTGCTGATGTAGATTCTTGCTGCTTCAGTGTCGCCTTTTGCTTTGGCCGCCGCAAATTTATTGCGGAGGCCGTGGGTGAACCCAATATCGAAAAAGGATATCCAGGCTATCATTGAACTCAATGTCAGCCAGATCCCGTATTGGGAAGGATTGATATAATGGATTGTCAGCGGGACGAGAACAAGGCCTATCGCAATGCTCATGCCTTTAATAAGCAATGAGCCAACAATGTTTTTTTTTGCCTGCAGGCTCCGTTGGTTGCCCTTGGTAAAAAAATTGATTGCATATTGCCATAATGCTCCCATATGTTTACCGATCAGTATCATTTCAAGCGTTTCTCCGCCGGTTCAAACGGCGGCCAGGTAAGAAAGTAAGCAGTTAAAAAATAATCCGGGATCGCCGGTTTATCGTTAAACCCTGTTCTGCGCCAGGGCTTTCTTTACATTTTGAACGTCTCCGGCCACCATCTCTTTCACAAGGGAGGCAAGATCGTGTTTGGGTTTCCAGCCAAGCTTTTGCCGGGCCTTGGTGGAATCGCCGAGCAGCAGGTCAACCTCTGTCGGGCGGAAATATTCCGGGTCCACCGCCACCACTTCTTTACCAACGGGCAGCTGGTAATCGGGATTACTGCAGGATGCCACAGCTGCTTTTTCATTAATGCCTTCGCCGGAGAATTTCAATTCGATGCCCAATTCACGGAAGGTCATGATCACAAAATCACGAACGGTGGTGGTAACACCGGTGGCAATCACAAAATCTTCGGGTGTATCCTGCTGCAGGATCATCCACATCGCTTCCACATAGTCTTTTGCATGGCCCCAGTCGCGTTTTGCGTCCAGGTTACCCAGGTATAGTTTATCCTGCAGGCCATGAGCAATGGCGGCCGCAGCCATGGTGATCTTTCTAGTTACAAATGTTTCACCGCGGCGTGGACTTTCATGGTTAAAAAGAATTCCGTTGCAGGCGAACATGTTGTATGCCTCGCGGTAGTTCACCACAATCCAGAATCCGTACATTTTAGCAACGGCATAAGGGCTTCTTGGATAGAAGGGCGTTTTCTCGCTCTGAGGAACTTCCTGCACCAGTCCGTATAGTTCTGAAGTAGATGCCTGGTAGATTTTTGTTTTCTTTTCCATCCCGAGGATACGGATGGCTTCCATCAGGCGCAATGTTCCGATGCCATCGGCATTGGCTGTGTATTCTGGGGTGTCGAAGCTCACTTTAACGTG
>DMRT01000248.1 GCA_003455235.1 Chitinophagaceae bacterium | reverse complement strand
CACGTACATAAGAACCGGTAAGCGGACCGTTCTGCATTTTTTCCATCACGCCTTTTAAGATGGAAGGAAGGAAGCGGGTATCGATGGCGCCACCCACAATGCAGTTGCAGAACACCAGGCGCCCGCCCCAGTCGAGATCCACTTCTTCTTTACTGCGCAGGTTCAGCCCTTCGGGGTTGGGCATGCCTTCGTACCAGGGCTCAATGCGCATGTACACTTCGGCAAACTGCCCGGCGCCGCCGCTTTGTTTTTTGTGGCGGTAATTGCTTTCGGCCCGGCGGCTGATGGTTTCCCGGTAAGGGATCTTCGGCTTATCAAATTTTACATCCAGTTTGTGTATGTGTTCAATCTTCCATTGCAGTACTTTCAGATTCAGTTCACCCTGGCAGTGGAGGAGGGTTTGTTTTGTTTCTTTTGATACTTCAAATCGAACGGTGGCGTCTTCCTCCTGCAGCGTATGCAGTGCCTGCGATAATTTTTCTTCATCGCCCTTGTTCACCACGCTGATGGCAATGGTAACATTCGGATGCGGGAATTCAATGGGCACCAGTTCAATATTGGCGCCTTTATCGTGCAGGGTATTGTTGACGTGCGTGCTGCGCAGTTTGATGGTGGCGCCGATATCGCCGGCCACCAGTTCCTGCACAGGTACCCGGTTATGTCCCTCCAGCAGAAAGAGCTGGTTGAATTTTTCCGTAGCACCCGTGTTCTCATTCACCAGTTCGCAGCCGCTTTTGATGGTGCCGCTGTATACTTTAAATAAACTGAGTTCACCAATATGCGGTTCGATGATGGTTTTGAAGATAAAAATGCAGGTAGGGCCTTTTACGTCGCAGGGAACTTCCTTGCCTGTTTTTGTTTTTTGTGCCGGCATTTCATTCGGTGCCGGGCAAACATAATCGATGAAGCTCATGATGCGGCCCACACCCATGTTTTTTTCCCCGGAGGCACAGAATAGGGGGAAGATATCGTGTTTGATCATGGAACTGTGCAAACCCGCTTTCATTTCTTCTTCGGTCAGTTCACCCTGGTCGAAATATTTTTCCATCAGGCCTTCATCATTGGACGCAATGGCTTCAATGAGTTCCTTGTGCATCTGGTCGGCCCGTTCTTTTTCATTGTCTGGTATCGGCATCTTTTGTGGTTTGCCTCCTTCGGCGGGGAACTGGTACATGATCATGTTCAGCACATCCACAATGGCGTTGAAACCGGCGCCTGTCTGAACAGGATACTGCACCGCCACCACGTTTGTGCCGAAGTGGGTTTTGGCTTCCCGGAGGGTGCGGTCGAAATCAGCCTCTTCCTTATCCAACTGGTTTACTAAAAAAATGGTGGGTGTTCTGAATGTGTCGGTGTATTCCCAGATCACATCGGTGCCAACTTCCACACCGGCCGCGGCATTCAATACCATTACGCCGGTATCGGCCACCCGCAGGGCGCTGATTACTTCGCCCACGAAGTCGTCGTAACCGGGGGTATCAATGATGTTGATTTTATAATCTTTCCACGGGGTATGCATCAGCGAGGAAAAAACAGAACTCTGCCGTTCTGTTTCCAGTTCATGATAGTCACTGACGGTATTTTTTGTGGCGATGCTGCCGCGGCGTTTGATGATGCCTGCTTCGTACAGCATGCACTCGGCAATGGTGGTTTTACCACAGCCGGCATGCCCGAGCAGGGCGATGTTTTTTACGTGGTTGGAATCGTACGTAGCCATAACACATGATTTAATAGTTTGCAATCGCCCATTAACCAACCAGTCCCGGTAAGGCCGGGACTGGTTGTTAACAGGTGTTATTGTTTGATGAAAGTATGGAACTCATCCTCCAGTTTGTTGATGTCGTTCTCGAGGGTTTCCAGTTTTTCATGCATGTGGTGATGCGGGATGCGGTGCCCGAATGTGGGATGCCGTTCTGCTTCTTTTAAATGTTGTTTGATTTCGTGTTTGAGGTCGTGAATGTTGATGAGCTGGATGTGAAACTGGTTGTGGAAGTGCTCAATGCCCAGTAATACATCCTGGCCGGTTTTTCCGGGTGCGAAATAATAGAGTTCGCTTTTGAGCCTGTTGATCTTTTCACGATAAGCTACCAACTCATCGTGCCATTTGTGACATTCGTCAACAAGCGTCTGTTGCTGTGCTTCTGTATACATCTGGATAGAATTTATAGTGTTAAGAAATAAGTATTCACGGTTGTAAAAGAACTGCTGTTTCTTCACTAAAGGTTGGATACCGGACTAAAATAAAACCTGACATACATCATACCCGGCAATAAGTCTGATCATTTTCAGCGGATATGGACAGTGGGTTAGCGTGGGTGGTGCGGTGAGGGAGTTCTGTTTATTATTCGCCGCCTTTTAAAGTAACGAAATATTATTTAAAAATGAAAGCATTTTGTTGGCACAATTTATCCCTACCGGGGTGGGAGCGGGGTACGGCATCAGTAGGCTCTTCCCACCGTATCACATACCGCTTTCAGAAGCGAATTATTGTCGTGTGCATCCTGCCCCTTTTCCCACAACATGATGCCATTGCCCATCTGTTTGGATAGCATGGCCTTCTTTTTTACCGTAGCCAGGCCATTGTAATAAATGGTGTAATTGGAAAAACCGCCGTTGGTAACGATGGCCGAATCAGACTGGGGGTTGCCGCCCCGGGAAAGAATATCGCTGTAACTTAAGACCGTATTTGTTTGCGTTATTCCGCTGGGCCGCCCATACCCGGCAATTCCAAGTACCGCTTTTCCTGCCGGCATGCCGCGGGTGCCTGTCCAGTAGTTGAGGCTGGTGGTGGCCAGTGCATAATCGCAATGATGTTTGTAAGGCACGGTGGTACTGTAATCATCATAACTCATGATATTGAACCAATCCACATAATTTCCCTGCCATAGCTCGCTGCTGATGGCATCCCTGACTGCACCGGCATATTTCCCTGCTGTAATGGCTGCCGTTAAATAATATTTACTTCCGAGGTGGCAACTGTCGCTCAGCTGTTTCATCAAGGCAGTATAGGTTGTATTGGTTCCGTCATCCGTCCGGGGAAACTCCCAATCAATATCCACTCCATCGAGTCCAAAATTTCTTACCAGGTTCATGGCCTGGGTGGTAAAAAAAGTTCTTGCTGCAGGTGAAGAGGCCATGGTTTTAAAATCGGCAGCGGCACCCGAAATACTGATGAATATACGGGCACCATTTACTTTGGCTTTGTTCCTGACGTCGGTAAGATGGGCTGGATTTGCCAGGGCAAGACTGCCATTGCTGCTTACTGTAGCAAACGCATAATTGATTACATTACACATCCGGAATTTTACATCCGGTACCGTGGCAACGGTTCTGTACGAAGGGAAATATCCGACCACGTAAAATCCGAACGGGGCTGGTGGTGCGATCACTTCCGGCGTATTTGGCGCTGCGGGCAGGTCATCTTTTTTACAGGAAGCAGCAATAAGAATTGTAAGTAAAGCAAACAAAAATAATCTCAGCTGGTTCATGCAGTTTTTTTAGTTGGTTATGTAAATAAATCCGGTACCGGTTATTTTATGGCCGACCGGTTATGATCTACCCAATACGCCAGGATCACAAACAGCCATTGCAGGTTACCGGCCCAGGCCACCGCATTCATAGCGGGTGGGGGCGGACCGAAGATATTGGCAGCATGTACGGCCACCAGCAGGAGTACCAGTATCAATAACCCGATGATCCCTTGTTTGTTTTTGGGCTTGGTGCAGCGTATATATAAAACAAGCCCGGTAATGAATATTCCTCCTTCCACAATCAGGGTTCCCCAAAACGAATCCCATAGTTTAAATCCCAGAAGAGGCGAGCCGGCTCCCGGGTAAAGCGGCAGGTCGGGAAGATGAACCACCAGGTCGAGCACCCAATGGCTGATTACACAAAATGCAAGTATTACAGCATTCCGGCTGTTCCTTTTAAACAGCCAGTAAATAAATCCAAACAACAAACCCCATCCCGCCACCATCAGCAGGCTGTGTGATATGGGATAATCGGTGAACGCAATGGGTTGCGAATGCCCGGTGCCGGGTTTTAGTTCAGCATGTTCGATATCCAGTAATAACAATACCGGCCATAGCAGGTCTAAAAACTGTGCTGCAATAAATAAAGTGCCTAAGGAAAGGGAGGGAGCTGCTTTTTTAACGCCGAAGCCGAGCCCGAAATGTCCGATGAACATATTTTATGCAGTTGGTTTTTTAAACAGATTCGTACCGTAAAATAAAAAAAAAGCCTGAATAAGCGATTAACGGATCAGCAGAACTGTTCCTTTGAGAAAAATTTCTCCTTTGGCATCGTATCCTTTGATGATGTAGGTGTATGTTCCGTTGGGCGAAGAGGAACCTTTATAGGTTCCGTCCCATCCCCTGGATATGTCTGATGTGCTGAAGACGAGGTTGCCGTAAGTATTATACACGAGGAACCGTTGTAAAGTAAAAGATGTACCCGGTGGAATTCTGAAAAGGTCATTCAGGCCATCGCCGTTCGGCGTGAAACTATTCGGAATAAACACTTCTCTTGTAACCTTAACAGTTACGGTGGCTTCTGCGTTGCACTGGTTGGCGGCACTAACAGATAATTTATAGGTGGTGGTGGTAAGGGGAGCGGCTACGGGGTTTAACACAGCTGTATTGTTTAAGCCAGCCGGTGGTGTCCACATGATGCTGTTGTAAAGACCCGATACGGTTGCATTCAGTTGCACCGAAGCCCCGGCAGCAATGGTGGGGTTAGCCGGACTGATGGTAATAACCGGCACCGGCTTTACCTGTACCAGGATGGTGTCGGAATTAAATGTGCTATTGGCCGAGCAACTGGTTGTGGTGTTCATGATGCAATAAACCTGGTCGCTGTTTCCGGCATTGTTGAGTGTAAACACCGGGTTATTGGTGCCGGCATTGGCTCCATTGAGCTTCCACTGGTATGAAACAGATGGGCCTGCATTTATAGGATTGGCAGTAAACGTTACCGGAACACCCGGGCATACGGAATTTGCTGAAACAGATAATCTGATGGATGGGATGGCGCCGCTGCCTACCTGCATCGTTATGCTGTTTGATGTGGCTGTATTGGGCGAAGCGCAGGCCGAACTGTTCGTTAGTAAAACCCTCACCACATCATTATTCGCCAGGGTACTGGTTGTAAAGGAAGGAGCGTTTGTCCCTGCATTGATTCCATTTACCTGCCACTGATAAACAGGCGTGTTGCCCGGGTTCACCGGGGCAGCGTTGAAGGTAACGGGCATTCCGGTACATACCGTGGTGGTGGCTGTTGATATGGTTACAGACGGTGAGCCAGACGGTTCTACAGTTATGGTTATTGCATTGCTGGTATCGGTCACTGGTGGTGTACAACTTGGGTTGGTAATGAGTACACAGGTTACCTGGTCGTTGTTGTTTAAAGAAGTGGTTGTAAAGGTGCTTCCGGTACCGGCATTCACACCATTTACTTTCCATTGCAATACCGGAGAAAGTCCCTGGTTGGTAACCACGGCTGTAAAAGTTACCGGGTTACCCGAACAGATGGAGGTGGTGCTGGCAGAAATGGTAACAACAGGCGATGCAAACTTTGCGATAAAAAAATCATAACCGCCGCCGGATACAAGTGTATAGTTTCCGGGGCAGGGGTCAAAATCGGCGCTGCTGGTGAACGGGCCGGTAACATAAATGGCACCACCTGATGCAACGGTTACTTCTAATGCATTGTCAATGCCGGGGCCTCCCATTTGTTTGGCCGTAACAAAATTACCTGCGCTGTTGAGCACAGAAATAAAAATATCCCATTCCCCGAGTGAAGTAAGGTTATAGGTGCCGGAGCCTGGATCAAAGTCAACCCCGTCGACAAATCCGCCGGCGGTATATACGTTCTGGTTGGCATCAACTGCGATGGACTGCCCGCTGGTAACACGGTTATTCGTAGCGGTGCCGCTGAACTGGCGTGCCCAGACAAAATTGCCCGCCCCGTCGAGCTTGGAAACAAACACACCCGAGCTTGCCGACAAAGGAAGTGTGTATACACCAGGTCCCGGGTCGTAATCACCTGCTGCCAGATACCAGCCGGTTGTATAAACATTACCTGCATTATCCACGGCCACTGCATTCCCGTGATCATCGCCGGAGCCACCCATTTGTTTGGCCCAGGCAAAATTGCCGGCTGCATCCAGCTTTAGTACAAAAATATCTGCGCTGCCAAATGAAGAAAGATTGAATACGCCTGCACCCGGGTCAAAATCGGCATTGCTGCTGTAGAAGTGACCGGTCAGGAAAATATTCCCAGCTGCATCCAGTGTAATAAAACCAACACGGTCGATGCTGTTGCCACCAACCTGTTTAGCCCAAACAAAATTTCCTGCAGCATCAAGCTTGGAAATATAAACATCCACGCTGCCGAAAGATGTTAAATTGAACACACCCGGCCCCGGGTCAAAGTCGGCCACGGTACTCACGAATTCTCCGGTTGAGTACACATTACCAGCTGCATCCACTGCAATGGAGTATGCCTGTTCATAGTCGGCGCCTCCCATTCTTTTTGCCCACAAAAAGTTTCCTGCAGCATCCAGCTTAGCCACAAACACATCCCATTGCCCGGTTGAAACCAGGTTAAATACACCCGGGCCCGGATCAAAATCGCCCGTTGTTGAAAAGAACCCGGTCACATACACATTGCCGCTTCCATCCAATGCCAGGCAGACCGCCTGGTCGTAATCAGGGCCACCCATATTTTTTGCCCAGATAAAATTGCCGTTGGAATCGTATTTCGCAACAAATACATCGAAATTGCCCGCCGAAGTAAGATTAAATACGGCAGGGCCGGGATCAAAGTCACCCGTACCGGAAAAAGGGCCGCAAACATATATATTGCCGGCCGCGTCGGTAACGAGGGAGTGAGTGATCTGGTCGCCCGTTCCTGCTCCTTGTTTTACCCAGGCCAGGTCAATATCCTGGGCCATTGCTTTGTAGCCGGTAACTATATTCATACATACAAACATTCCAACCAATAACCATGGCTGCTTTCTGTTTATAATTGTATGAATGATACGGGTGATCATGTTGGTAACCGGAAGAAGATCCGTGCAGACCAAAAAGCGCAGGGATCCTGAACAAATGTACTGACAAAACCCTTATTCAGGTTTTAAATATCTTAACGGCCGTAGTAACTCTGCTGTACTAAAAACAGCCCGGAATTGAAAAGTAATTGGTATCGTCCGGAAGTTTTATTTTTTCATTCTTTGCCGGTAAAGCTTCCATGCTTTAGCCAGGAATTTTTCAATTACAGGTTTATTCAGGGGCAGCCCGGGTTTTATCTCCAGGTAGCGGGTGATTTTTCCCTTTCCCTGCAGTAAGGCATCCGGGTCATCAAGATCAACTCCTTTGTAAAAACTGAGTTTAAGTCCTTTTTTGGAAGGGATCATCATGCATATCATTTCTGTGTATTTCTGCCCGTAACAATAAGCCACCATCTTTGCCGGCATGTCTACCTGCTCTATTATCTCCGGGAGTTTTGCCAGCAGGAGGGTACGTAGCTGCAGGGCAGTGCGGAATACCGGCTCATCGTAAGTGCCCATGAAATCGTCAAAGCGTTTATCGGCAATCATGTTTATTGCTCCAGTAGTTTTTTCTTCTGTTTTTCGTATTCTTCTTTGGTAAGTGCACCGGCTTTATACAGGTCGAACAGTTTTTTGATCTCATCGGCCACCAGCCTTTTTTTCAGGTCTTCGGGCACCGGCTGTTTATTTAGTTCTTCCGGTGCTGCCGTTTTTTTCACCTCTTCTTTGGCAGGTTGTTTCACGGGCTCCTCGTTCACCGGGGCAGCAGGACTTTTCCGGTATTCATCGGGCACAACCAATTCGGGTGCCAGCCCGAATTCACCATAGATTGCTTTGTCGAAGGTCATAATGACGTCTGCCTCCAGCGTGCTTTTGTCTTTCCGGGTGGCGGTGCCGGTAATGCGGATGGTATGATTACCGGAGCTGGATAATTTGAACTGGCGAAGGTCTTTCACCAGGATGCTGCTGCCCTGCAGTGTGTAGGTGTCATTGCGGGCCATGTTGGTATGAAACTTTACAAACCGGAAATAACCGGCATCGGATGATCCGTTGCCCAGCTGTAATACCTGTCCTTTGTAAATTTTATAACCACCCGAAGTAAACAGGGTGTCGTGTTCAAAACGGGGTGATGCATACTGAGCCGCGGTTATCAGGGGCAATAACTGAAGCAATACAAACAGTTTTTTCATGATTTCATTTTCTTATAGTGATGCATGGTGAAACGGTTCCATCCTTTTTTTGTTTTTGATTCCACGGCCCAGTTAAAACCGCCGTCTTCATTGGGCCAGTAAACCATGCGTGCCAGTCCCGCCGGCATCTGTGCTTCAAAACAAACGGCTTCGGGATGTACGTCGGTTCCATCGGCAAGTGTTCCCTGCGAATGTTTGCCATCGGAAGTAAATGACCAGAACGAAAGCCGTCCGTCACGAACACCGATCATGGCCAGTTCCCGGTAGGCTTTTTTCCCAAAGTCCCAGGTAACAGACAACTGAAGATAAGTTCCATTCAGCACCGGCTCAAGAATACGGGTGCAGGTGAGTTTTCCCATCGGCGAATCGGCCTGTGCCACCCAGGTGCCAAGCAGTGGATCCATCGGTCCCAGTTTGCCCCGGCCTTTTTTCCAGATTGGTTTTTGTTTTGCCATATAAGGTTTTTATTGATTTGCGAGGTTTTCAAAGCGGGAATGCCGTGTGGTTGCATAAGAACCTGCGGTCGGCAATGCCGCATGTATCATTTGCCGGTTGGTTGCTCCGGCTTTCTCGCTGCAGTGACCCTTTAAGGCCGGCCAATATCTTTAAGCCTGGCTCATTTCCTCCACCCATTTATCCCGGTCATCCGGGCTGAATTTCCAGGGAGCGAAGTTGTTTTCGATATTCCCAAACATTACATTCCACTCCTGAGGTGCATTGCTGTCTTCCATGATGAGTGAACGGCGTAATTGCAGAATGATATCCAGCGGGGAGATGGATACGGGGCATTCCTGTACGCAGGCATTGCAGGTGGTGCAGGCACGGAGCTCTTCCACCGATATGTGAGCGAACAGGTTTTTTCCGTCGTCTTTGAATGATTTATTGGCATGGATGTTTTTGCCTACGGTTTCCAGCCGGTCGCGGGTGTCCATCATAATTTTACGTGGACTTAATAATTTCCCCGTTTGATTGGCCGGGCAAGCGGCGCTGCACCTGCCGCATTCGGTGCAGCTGTAAGCATCCAGCAGGTTTTTCCAGCTCAGGTCAAATACATCTTTGGCGCCGAATTTCTGAGGAGCTGCTTCTTCGCCAGCTGGCGGAGCCAACTCAGGCTGCATCATATACTTCACTTCATTCTGTACATTCTCCATGTTCTCCATCTTACCCACCACATCCAGTCTTGCGTAATAGGCATTGGGGAAGGCAAGCAGGATATGCAGGTGTTTACTGTATGGTAAATAATTCAGGAAGGCGAGGATGCCGATGATGTGCAGCCACCAGCAACTCCTTTCTAGCATAATCAGCGTGGAAGATGAAACACTGCTCAGCGAAGGAGCGATGATGCCGGAGATGATAAAATTTCCTGTTTCATGATAATGTGCTGCTCCCTGCAGCTGCAGTGCCCGGTCGGCGCTGTTCATGGTAAGGAAGAGCGTCATCAGAATGATCTCGGTCAACAGGATGTAATTGGCATCACTGCGTGGCCATCCATCCAGGTCCTTACTGACAAAACGTTTCAGTTTGATGATATTTCTTCTTACCAAAAAGATAATACATACCGTAAGCACACCTGTGGCCAGTAGCTCAAAGAAATTGATAAGGAAGGTGTAGAAGCCGCCGAGATAAGGTAAAAAGAGGCGGTGAGTACCGAGTATTCCATCCAGTATAATTTCCAGTACTTCTACATTGATGATGATGAAGCCGGCATAGATCACAAAATGCATAAGGGCCACCAGGGGATTGCGGAACATCTTTTTTTGCCCGAACGCCAGCAGCAGCAGGTTCTTCCAGCGCAGGGAGGGGTTGTCTGTAAGGTCTTCGTCTTTACCCAGGAGGATATTGCGGCGGATGGCGCCGATGTTTTTTGCAAAAAGCCAGGTGGCGAAGCCCGCAAGCGCTACAAAAAGGATCTGCTGAACAATAGCCATAAGCAATGTTTGTGTTGCTAAGGTAAATATTTTATTACCACTGATAACACAGATTTAATTTCACAGGTAAACACAGAGTGTCTGTGTAAATCTGTGCGTATATCCGGGCGAATCTGTCTTTAATTCGTTAAATTCGTGCTATCATGGCGGAAAAAAAATACATACTCAGCGCTGAAGTGGCGGAAAAAAAACTGCAGCGCATGGCATTGGAAGTGGCCGAACAGAACTACGATGCAACACAACTCATTCTTATAGGCATCAAAGCAAACGGGATTTTTATTGCGCAAAAGATAAGCAGCTGTCTCAAAGAAGTTTTCAAAGGTGAGATACAGGTGCTGGAACTGGGGATGGATAAAAAGAAACCGGCGGCCATTCACCTGGATAAAGAAATTGACTTTAATGATAAGACAATCCTGCTCATCGATGACGTAGCCAACAGCGGCCGCACCATGTTGTATGCATTAAAACCATTGCTGGAACAGCATCCCCGAAAAATACAAACCCTTGCCCTTGTGGAACGCACCCACAAAACATTCCCGATTGATGTGGATTATACCGGACTCTCTGTTTCCACCACCACCGATGAACACATTTGCGTGGAGGTAAAAAATGGACAGGTAACCGGCGCTTGGATGGAATGATTTTGCCACCCGTACCATTGCCCCGTTTCCTTTTTGTGTAATTGCAGAAGTTTATACATCAAAGCTCTGCTATGCGTTACCTGATTATTCTGCCTGCTGCTGTTTGCATTGCCGCCAACAGTTACTGCCAAACCGGAACCGGTATGTTCCGCGACAACCCAACTCACAAAACTGAAGCCGTTACCACACAGAACCTCGTGTTTGACACGAAGGCATGGCGATTTGATGCCGCAGCGCCCGTACGCTCAACAGCGCTTGTTAGTGGTGATGCTGTTTTCTTCGGCAATACCCGGGGTGATTTTTTTTTCGATCGACAAAG
>DMRT01000318.1 GCA_003455235.1 Chitinophagaceae bacterium | reverse complement strand
GAACAGTTCGTAACGCTCATTAATTTTAGCAGCACTCCTGCTTTCCGGCGCAGGTGCTAAATTCCTGGAAGAATCAAACTTTAATTTTATCGTGTTATTTTTTACACTCTTTGCCATTGTATGTTATTTTGGCCTCACCCTCATTCCCTCTCCAATAGAGAGGGAGGCCGGGCTTTGGTATGTTTATTTAACTTTTGTAATTAAGCATTTCAACATTTTTTCTTTTATCATCCCCAACTCAACAATAAGTACTTCAAATTATTGAAACCTTCTTGGTTCCCCCTTCTTTCAGGTGTTCAAAACCTAGTCGATCGAAAAATAATTAGCCGACTGGTATACACCCGTTTTCTGTTTCATCAGCTGCATCAGGATGTCGTTGGCCAGGCTGCTGGCGCCAAAGCGGAACCATTCGTTGTTCATCCATTCTTCCCCCAGCACTTCATTCAGCATCACTAAATAGTGCAGGGCCAGTTTTGCTTTGGAGATGCCGCCGGCCGGTTTCATTGCAATCTTCTTCCCGGTTTTGTAATAAAAATCCCGGATGGCTTCCAGCATCACCAGCGTAACAGGTAAGGTAGCCGCCGGAGAAATTTTCCCCGTGGATGTTTTAATGAAATCAGCACCGGCATACATGGCAATGTCGCTTGCCTTCCGCACTTTATCATAGGTAACCAGTTCGCCTGTTTCCAGGATCACTTTTAACCTGGCATCTCCGCATGCTTCTTTGATGGCAGCGATCTCGTCAAATACAAAATTGTATTCGCCCTGCAGGAATTTTCCCCGGGAGATCACCATGTCAATTTCATCAGCGCCGTTTTGCACGGCATATTTTGTATCCCGTAGTTTAACGTCTCGGGGCGCCTGGCCGCTGGGGAATGCTGTGGCAACGGCTGCCACTTTAATGCCCGAATTTCCCAAAGCTGTTTTAGCAGTCTTCACCATGGATGGATACACACAAACGGCCGCCACTGTTGGCAGGTCCGGGTATACATCATGCAAGTGCTGGGCCTTGTAACAAAGCTGTTTCACTTTTCCATCGGTGTCTTTTCCTTCCAGCGTGGTGAGGTCGATCATGTTGAGCGCAAGTTTCAGCCCGTTGATCTTTGTTTCATTCTTGATGCTGCGCTTGGTTACCCGGGATGCCCGTTCTTCAATGCCCACCTGGTCTACATGAACCGGGGAGGAGAAGTCGGGGATTGTTTTTGTTACGATCATTTTAATCGGTTGAAAATCGTTGAATGTCGTTTAAAATAGGTTTAAGCCGTTAATGCTTCGAGGGCTTTTTTAATTAAATTCTCTACGGCTTTGTTATTGTCTTTGGAGAATTCCTTCTGCACCCGGTTGGCGATGATCGCATTCACACTCATGCATTCGTGCCCCATCAGTTTACCGAGGCCATAAATGGCGGAGGTCTCCATTTCAAAGTTAGTGATTCGGTGATTATTAAAACTGAAATGGGTGAGCTTGTCAACCAGCCCGGGGCTTGCCAGCGACAGCCGCAACACCCGCCCCTGCGGACCAAAAAATCCCGGGCAGGTAACGGTGATGCCTTTGTGAAATCCGGGGCCGAATTTATTCAACAGCCCTTCGCTTCCACTGAATGCATAGGGAAGGGTGATGGATGTATCCAGTTTTGTTTGTTCAATAAATGCATTCACGATTGCCTTATCAGCCGCTGTTTTTTCATAGCTATAAAAGTTAAGCAGGTTATCAAGCCCCAATCCGTGACTGGATGCCACCAGGCTGTCGACGGGTATATCTGCCTGTAGAGAGCCCGATGTACCGAAGCGGATGATGTTCAGCTTGGTCAGTTTTTCTTTGATCGTTCTTGTACTGAAATCGATATTGGCCAGGGCATCCAGTTCATTAAATACAATGTCGATATTATCCGGGCCGATGCCGGTGGAGATCACTGATAAATGTGTTTGGCCGATATAACCGGTATGGGTGATGAATTCCCGGTGCCGGAGCTTGTGTTCGATCCTGTCGAAGTGAGCGCTTACTTTTTCCACCCGGTCCGGGTCGCCCACAACGATCACAGTTGGAGCCAGTTCTTCGGGTCGTACGTCGAGGTGGTAAATGGCGCCTCGGCTGTTGATGATGAGTTCCGATTCGGGGATGCGTTGCATAGGCAGATCGTTAAAGGGCAAAGGTATTGATTAATGGCTTTGGTTGAGTTGGGGAAGAGGGCCGTTCAGGGTGGTTCAAACACCGGCTTTTTTTAAATGGCAGCTATGAATTTCTTTATGAGTACAAAAAAAACAGGATCAACTTCCGCCGATCCTGTTTCTAAAATGACTGGTCCCGATTTTATTTTATACCATACTTCGTTTCAAATTTATCGGCCAGCTGGGTTTGTTTGCTGCGAAGGTCAAGCTGGCGGCCCTGTATAAAAGCATGGTCAATGATATTGGTGCGCATGTCGAGGATGTCTCCTTCACTCACGATGATGTTGGCGTCTTTACCCGGTTCAATGCTTCCTGTTTTATCGGCCACGCCTAAAATGCTGGCGGCATTCAGGGTAACGGCGCTCAATGCTTCTTCTTTGGTAAGGCCATAGGTGGCTGCCGTGCCTGCATTGAATGCCAGGTTACGGCTGCGGGTGTTTTCGTCATCATCATTCAAGGCAAATAACACGCCTGCTTTCTGCAGCATGGCGGGTGTTTTAAATGGCTGGTCAATGTCATCATCCACCATGGTGGGCAGGTTGTGCAGCTGGTTTAAAATTACGGCAATATTGTTCTGCTTAAGGATGTCGGCGATCTGCCAGCTGTCTACAGCACCCACCAGCACCACATCAAAACCGAATTCCCTGGCAAAGTCAACAGCCAGCAGCATTTCTTTCACGATGTTGCAGTGAATAAAGAGTTTCTGTTTCTTTTCGAATAAACCTTTTACGGCTTCAAATTTCAGGTTGGTGTTTTCGTGTTTGCTTTCGGCCAGGTAGGCTTTTGCTTCGCGGAAGAACGTCTTTACGCTTTCGATCTGTTCCATTCCTCTTTTCACCGGGTCAACGTTCTGCTGTCCGCCAAAGTTTCCAAATCCACCACGGCCACCGCGGCGTGCCAGCAGTGAGGGCATGCGGAACTGGATGGCATTATCGGCTTTGTAGGCTGCATCTTCCCAGTTCCATGCGTCGAACTGAACAACGGAAGAAGAGCCGGAGATAATGCCGCCGTCGGGAACAATATTTGCCAGCAGGATGCCATTGGGGCGCAGGGTGTTGATTACTTTGGAATCGGTATTGTAGGATACCAGGGAACGGATGCTGGCATTGAATTCACCAATCTCCGATCCGTCTAATGTAGCCCTCACCGTGGGAACTTCCACCAGGCCCACCTGGGTGGATGACAGGATGAGACCGGGATATATCTGTTTTCCCTTGCAGTCGATCACCCTGGCGCCGGCAGTGGATGCATTGGCGCCCACGGCTGTAATCTTCCCGTCTTTAAAAACCACGGTGCCGTTTTCAATCACCTGCCCGTTGCCTACGTGAATGGTGGCATTGGTAAGTGCAATAACTTCTTTCTGGGCCGGAGCCGGCAGGATGGTTTCCTGCGCAGAAACATTCAGGGCTGCCGCTGTTCCAACTATGTATAAGAATATCTTTTTCATGTAAATGATTTTTTCTGGTTAGTTATTTTCATCCAGTTCGTCTGCATCAATGGTGAGCAAACCGGTATTGTGATTGTGTTCACTGCAGGTGTTCACAATTTCGTACCGGGGCCTGGCCCGCTGGAAGTTTCCTCCGCCACCAGCGCCGCCGGCTGCTGTTCTTTTCAGGACTGCCAGTTTTGCAACGATCCTGGCTTTTTCAGCCTGGTTGCGTTTGCGCAATTCGGCATCTTTGTCCCGGTCGAAATAAACAATGCCATCCACGATGGTCTTCTCGGCTTTTGCATAAATGGACAAAGGGTTGTCGCTCCAAATCACGATGTCGGCATCCTTGCCCACTTTCAGGCTTCCCACTTTGCCATCAACGTGCAGCATTTTTGCCGGGTTGATGGTAACCATTTTCAAAGCGTCTTCTTCACTCATGCCCCCGTATTTCACGCTCTTGGCTGCTTCCTGGTTCAGGCGGCGGGCCATTTCGGCATCATCCGAGTTGATGGCCACGTTCAATCCCACTTTATTCATGATGTACGCATTGTAGGGAATGGCATCCACCACTTCCATTTTGTAATTCCACCAGTCGCTGAAGGTGGATGCATTAGAGCCGTGTGCTTTCATCTTATCAGCCACCTTGTATCCTTCGAGGATATGCGTGAATGTATTTACGGTAAAGCCATATTTCTCCGCCACTTTTATGGTGGCATTGATCTCACTTTGTACATATGAGTGGCAGGTGATGAAACGTTTCCTGTTCATAATCTCCACCAGGGCATCCAGTTCAAGATCCCTTCTTACATAAATGGGAGTGGCACCCTTCTTTTTGTTATTCTCTTCCGCGGCCTTCATCGCTTTCTGGTAGTCGGAGGCACGCTGGAAGGCATCCATCTGCACCTGGTCAACACCCATGCGGGTATCGGGGAACCGGGTGTTGCCCTGCGTGGAGGAACTTCTTTTTACGTTCTCACCTAATGCAAATTTGATAAATGGATCGGCGCCGGCGAATTTCAGTTCCTGGTCGTCCATGCCCCAGCGCAGTTTAATCAATTGCGTTTGTCCGCCAATCGTATTGGCAGATCCATGCAGGATGTGCGAGGTGGTTACCCCACCGCTCAGCTGCCGGTATATATTTATATCATCCGGGTTCATGTTATCGCCGATGCGTACTTCCGAAGTAACGCTTTGTCCGCCTTCGTTGATGGAAGACACGGCAATGTGAGAGTGCTCATCAATGATGCCGGGGGTAACGTTCTTCCCTGTGGCATCAATCACTTTTGCCGCCGGATCAGAAAGGTTTTTCCCGATGGCAGCAATTTTTCCATTTTGTACCAGCACATCCGTGTTTTCCAGTTTGCCTTCTTTTTCACTGGTCCACACGGTACCATTCTTAATGAGGATGTTTTCCTGTTTGGGTTGTTCTTCCCAGCCAAAGC
>DMRT01000136.1 GCA_003455235.1 Chitinophagaceae bacterium | reverse complement strand
AGCAATGGATGGGCCACCGCGGTGTCGTCCCTGCTGGCATTGAACCTTCGTTTCACCGATGCGGATCCCTATCCCGATTACCTGGATATTGATTCAGATGATGATGGCATCCCCGATAATATCGAAGGCATGTCAACAGCCGGCTATATTTTACCGGGTACCACCGATACCGATGGCGATGGTATTGTAAATACGTACGACAACATTGTTGGCTTCGGCGGTTCGGGAATATTTGTATACGATCACGATGCCGATGGTACACCCGATTACCGCGACCTGGATACCGATGCCGATGGCCAGCCCGATGTGGTGGAAGGAAACGACTTCAACCTCAACGGCATTGCCGATGATAATGTAACCCTCACCGGCCTGGATACCGATGGCGACGGACTTGATAACCGTTTCGATTCACTGAACTCGGTCATCAACATCAAAGGCACTTCGTACCGCATGGGTACCGGCGGAAGCTTTGCCGGCGATCCATCACCCGGATCCAGGACAACCGTTCAGCGCAAACTGGGTGCACAACCCAACCGCGACTGGCGTTACGTAGGCGTGGTGCTGCCGGTTGAATTTTTGAAACTATCCGGCGAACAGCAGGGTGATAATGTGCGGCTCAACTGGACCGTAATTGCCAGCAAAGAGATCGACCGCTTTGAAGTGGAACGAAGCCTGGATAACATCGGTTACCTTAAACGAGGTTCGGTTACCGACGCGGTTGCATTGAATGCGCCGCAGGACTTATTATACAATGATGACATCAGCAATATCGGTAAGGATGTCATCTACTACCGAATTAAAGTAATCAGCAAAGCGGGTGAAGAGCAGTACAGTAATGTGCTGGTGATACGCCTGCGGAAGGCGAAGACTGCCATCACCATCATGCCCAATCCCACCAGGGATAATGTAATGCTGGTATTCCTCGCAGAAAAAGATGCAGAGGTTACTGTGCGCCTGGTCGATAGAACGGGTAAAACCGTATTGTCGCAAAAACAACCGGTACAGCGTGGCAGCAATTCCCTGCAACTGAAAAATCTCGACCGCTACCCCGCAGGTATGTATGTAATACAGGTACTCATGAACGGGGAGCTGGTATCAGAGAAACTGATTCTTACCAAATAACGTTTACGAAATGATATCAATGCTGCCTCTTTAACAGGGGCAGCATTTTTTTATGCTACTTTTGCCCGGATGTATACACTGAAAAAATCGCTCGGTCAGCATTTTCTGAAAGATCCCGAAATCATTGAAAAGATCATTGCTGTGCTGAAGGAAGAATCATTTTCACGTCTGCTTGAAGTGGGCCCCGGCGGCGGCGCCCTTACCAGGCATCTGATTGCCTTGCCGGGCATTGAATTCAAAGCGGTGGAGCTGGATGAGGAGAAAGTAAACTATCTCACCAAAAAATACCCCGTACTTAAAGACAAACTGATCCTGCAGAGTTTCCTGGATATGAATAAGCCATTCAGTGAACCCTTTGCCGTGATCGGTAATTTTCCCTATAACATTTCCACCCAGATCCTGTTCAAACTGCTGGAATGGAAAGATGACGTGCCCTGTATTATCGGTATGTTCCAGAAAGAAGTGGCCGAACGGGCCGCTTCAAAAGAAGGTACAAAAGTATATGGTGTATTGAGTGTGCTGGTGCAGGCGTATTACACGGTGGAATATTTATTTGATGTGAGTGACCAGTGTTTTGACCCGCCACCCAACGTGCAGAGCGGGGTAATCCGGCTGAAAAGAAAGACAACCGGTCTTGAATATAAAAGCGAACGGGCTTTCTGGGTGCTGGTGAAAACGGCTTTCAACCAGCGCCGCAAAACCATGCGCAATGCGGTGAAAAGTCTGTTTGATGCGGACGTGCTGCAGGATGAGTTATTCAACCGCCGGGCCGAAACCCTCAGCGTGGAAGAGTTTGCCGCCCTTACCTTCCGCATGAAATAAAAGAACCGGTCTTACGGGACCGGCTCTTTCAGCTATAGCTCCGCTTCATTTATTTCTTCAGACTCATGGTACGGTTGATGGTAAAACCAAAGGCAAAATTGCCATCCTTGATGCGGCTGGTATTTCTTGCCAGCTGATCAATGGCAGATGCATCGGTGGTACTTCCAACATAGAACTGGAACAGGTGGTTACCGGTGTTGAGTTCAATGCCGGCAGACAGCAGATCGGGATGGTAATTCACGATAGCCCCGTTTTTGCTGATGAGGTTTTCGTACATGTTGAGCTGCCGTGCATATTCGAATGTGATGTTGAGTTTGCTGGTGGCTTTGTATTTTCCGGCAATGCCCAGGGAAAACACTTCGTTGCTGTTGTTGATGCCATAGGGAACCACGTTGAAGTGAATCCAGGTGGGCATCAGCTGCAGGGAGAAGCGGCTGCTGAACTTGCGTGCAATAAGCAGCTGGTTCATAAAGGCAAATTTATTGGCGCTGAAGTCCACGTCGGGGTCTTTGGCTGTATTCACATTCATCATGGAATACCAGGCAAGGGAAACAGGAATATTCCGGGCTCCTGTTTGCTGGCGCAGGATCCTGAATTTGAGGAATCCTTCGTAGCGGGAACTTCCGGCAAAAGCCACACCGGCATTCAGCCAACTGAGGGGTGAATAATCAAAGGACATGTAGGTATGT
>DMRT01000200.1 GCA_003455235.1 Chitinophagaceae bacterium | reverse complement strand
CCTTCTTGCGAATTGGCGGAAGCTGTTCGGTAAAAGGGCTGAAAAATGTATTCGAGTTCGGATGCAGGTATGCCGGGGCCGGTATCGATCACTTCAATCACGATCTCTTTTGTTTTCACCCGCAGGCTAACCACGGCGGTATTGGTGGAAGAATACTTGCAGGCATTCAGCACAATGTTTTTAACGGCGGTAAGCAGCAGTTCCCCGTTCCCGTATACCAGTAGTTTGTCTTCTTCGGTAGGCATATCGGCAAAATCAGGCTTTACCAGGTAGCGGCTGTCAATACGGGGCAGTTCATTTACCACCTGCAGGATGATTTCGTCCACCCGTACCGGTTCAATCTCCAGCCCGCCTGCACTGCCCGACGCTTTGGCAAACTCCAGCAGTGTCTGAGTAAGCTTGCTCATGTGCAGTACATCCTGCTGTACGGAGCGCATCACGTTGCGGTATTCTTCGGCTTCACGGTTGCGCTGCAGTGACACTTCCAGCTGGTTGGAAACGGAAGTAAGCGGAGTCGACAATTCGTGCGATGCATTGGAGATAAAGCGACGCTGCACCTCAAAACTTTCCTGCAGGCGGTTGAGCAGGCTGTTAAGAGTTTCACCGAGGTAATACCATTCATCACCACTGGTTCCGGTTTTGATGCGGCGGTTGAGATTCTTTGCTGATATCTCATTCACGTCATCAGCAATGTGCTTGATGGGTTGAAGCAGGCGGCCTGATACAATATACCCGCCCCCCAATGAAAGCACAGTGCCACCCAACAAACTGAGCAGCAGGATGGTCTTCAGCTGCGAAAGATATTTAAGACCGGCTTCATCATAAGTAGCAGACACAATCACCATATCTTTCTCTTTACTATGCAAGGCCATCACCTCCCGTTTGCCTTTTGTAAAGTAAACACTTCCCTGCTTACGGGCATCGCTAAGCAGTTGCGGATCGATGGTGAGCACGTCGGCCGGTTTATCAGAAAAGAAATATACCTTTTGATTGTTCTTATCATACACCTGGATCTCCTTGTCCCGGAACTGGAAAGAAGTGGTGGAGTCCACTTTCTGCACCAGCTCGCTGTTGAACACAGCCGATTTGTTCAGCAGGTTCATGGTGTTTAGTCCCCGGTTGGTAAGCCTGGTCTTGATGAGTTCGAGCCGGTTGTTATACGATACATAATACACCACGCCGCAAAGCAGTGACAGTATCACAAATACCGCCAGGGCAAACAACAGGGTTATGCGGATCCGTACCGGCATCAGCTTTCCTTTATTTTAAGGATATAGCCCATGCCCATCTGGGTATGAATAAGACGGGGAGAAAAATGCTTATCAATCTTGTTGCGCAGGTAGTTGATATACACGTCGATGATATTGGTGTTGGTATCAAAATCAATGCCCCATACATTCAGTGCTATCTCGGCCCGGGAAACCACTTTGTTCTGGTTGTGCAGGAAATATTCAAGTAACTGAAATTCCTTGGCGGTAAGATTGATTCGGGTGCTGCCCCGCCATACTTCCTTACTGTCTGCATTCATCACCAGGTCGGCCACCTGTAATATATTTGCTTGAGCCTGCTGCGCCTGCTTGCTCCGTTTAAGCAATACATTTATCTTCAGCAGAAGCTCTTTAAACTCAAACGGTTTTACCAGGTAGTCGTCCGCACCAACATTATACCCTTCCACTTTATCGGCCAGGGCTCCCATTGAGGTAAGCATCATCACCGGCAGAGAACTGTCCTGCTGCCGCACTTTCCGGCATATCTCCAGTCCGCTGATGCCGGGCAGGTTGATGTCCAGGATGAGGAGATTAAACCGGCCTGTGGTAAAATGATGTAAACCCATACCTCCGTCGTACGCTACCTGCACCTGGTACCCGTTTTCTGTGAGTCCCACCTGTAAGGTATCAGCGATTTTACGTTCGTCTTCTACAATTAATATCCTGGCAGCTTCCATTCCTGCAACTATTTTATGCGCAAGGGGCAAGTTACAGATTCCATTTTAGTGACTGGACTTATCTAATGGAATTCTAATTTTACAGGATGGAAAATATACTCATACGAAAAGCGGTGCAAACCGACCTCCCAAAGCTTCTTGATTTTGAACAGGGGGTCATCAGTACCGAACGTCCCTTTGACCCCACATTAAAAACAGAACCCACCCGCTACTATGACATTGAACTGATGCTTGCGGCGGATCATATTGAACTGGTGGTGGCCGAATGTGATGAACAGCTCATCGGCAGCGGTTATGCACGCATTGAAGAAGCCAAACCATACCTGCAGCACCGGCAGCATGCCTACCTGGGCTTCATGTATGTAATGCCGCAGTTTCGTGGAAAAGGCGTCAATAAAATGATCATGGATCGCCTGGCCGACTGGGCTGCTGCCCGCAATATCCGGGAACTTCGGCTGGATGTTTACCAGCAGAATGAACCCGCCATCCATGCGTATGAACGGGCGGGCTTTGTAAAACACATGCTTGCCATGCGGAAGGGATTGTAAAAACAGTCCTTTTATGAAATGTAGGAACGGCAAGCAGTCCATCAAAAAAATGATTTTCTTTACGCCAGCCAAAAAAACAAAATACATGAATCGGAAAACAATCAGACTGCTCACCGCCGGCATTGCCATTTTTATCACTGCTGTCCCGGCAACAGCCCAGCAATCATATAAATACCATGTAGACCTTACCCGGGTAACCGACGACCAGCTTACCGTGGAACTGGAATGCCCGCCTGTGGATAAAAAAGAAATTAGTTTTTACCTGCCCAAGATCGTTCCGGGCACTTATATGAACAGCAATTATGGTAAATACGTTCACCTGCTGAAGGCATTTGATAAAGGTGGTAAGGAGTTGCCGGTAACTCAATCGGGCGACAATGCCTGGCTTATTAAAAAAGCCAACAAAGTTCACCACATCCGTTACCAGGTAGAAGATACCTGGGATGCATCGCTGAAGAATATGGTGTATCCCATGTGCGGCACCAGCTTTGAAGAAGGAAAGAATTTCGTGATCAACACACCAGGCCTCTTCGGCTATTTCGACGGCATGAAGAAGATCCCCTTTGAAATTTCCTTTACCAAGCCCGCCGGATTTTATGCCGCAACCGGGTTAAAAGCTGCCGAAACAAGCAGTACCAGCGACAAATTCATCTGCCGCAATGCCGACCACCTGTATGACTCGCCGATTATGTTTTCGCTCCCCGATACCACGGTAATCAGGGTGGGTAATGCCGATGTGGTGGTGGCCGTGTATTCACCAAAGAAGGAAGTCAGTTCCAAATTCATCGCCGCCGGTTTGAATAAGCTATTGCAGGGTTCCAATGAGTACCTCGGCGGCCGGCTGCCGGTTGACAAATACGCATTCATCTATTATTTCAACGGGGAACAGAAACGGCTCGCCATTACCGGAGCCTGGGAACACTCCTACTCTTCTTTTTATGCGCTGAATGAAGCGCCCGAAAAAAAGATCATCGAAAACGTGGTAGATATTTCTTCCCATGAATTCTTTCACATCATCACCCCGCTTACCATCAGTTCACGGGAAGTGAAGGAGTTTAACTTCAACGAAACGGTTTTATCCAAACACGTATGGCTGTATGAAGGAAGCACCGAATACACGGCGCATCATGTGCAGGTATGGTCGGGATTGAAAACACCGGAACAGTTCCTGCAAACCCTGGCCGAAAAGATCAACTATTCCCGCTCGTTCATGAACGATACGCTTTCTTTTGTGGAGCTGAGTAAGGAAAGCGCCGGTAAATGGGCGCCGCAATACCTGAATGTATACATGAAGGGAGCACTCATCTCCGCCTGCCTCGATCTTTATTTACTGCAGCTTTCCGGTGGCCAGTACGGCATTAAAAACCTGAAGCATGATCTTTCCATAGAATACGGCAAGGATAAATTTTTTGAAGATGAAGAACTGTTCGGCGTGATTGAAGAAATGACCTTTGCGCCGGTGAGGGATTTCTTTACCGACTACGTAGAGCATGGCAACCCCATTCCCTACAACCGTTTTTTTGCCATGGCGGGGGTGGAATACCTGCCTGCAGAAACCTACCGGGAGTTCAGCATCGGCGGGGTGCAGATCAATCCGACAGCCGATGGAAAAATAAAGGTTGGCGTGAAGGGTATGAATGCAGTGGGGGAAAAATTGGGTTACCAGGAAGGCGATGAACTGGTAAGCATCAACGACTCAGTGATTACCTCCGATAACTTCGGGGAGGTGCTGGAACATGTATATGCTGTACTGAAAGAAGGTGATGTACTCAGCATCCGGGTAAACCGGAAAGATGCCGATGGAAAAAACCAAACAGTAACCCTTCGTACATCTGCTGTGAAGATTGAGAAGACCCGCAAACATGTGCTGCGGTTTTTATCCAACCCGTCGGCAGCACAATTAAAAGTGCGTAATGCCTGGCTTAATAATCATGCTGCGGCTTTACCCAATGCCAGCCCGGCTGATGTGTCAGGCATTGATCCCGTCATCAAAGCCCTGTATGAGGTGATCTCCGGGCCGGCAGGTCCCAGGGACTGGAACCGTTTCCGCAGCCTGTTTCATCCCGATGCATTTATGGCTGCCTTTACAGCAAAGCGGGAGTTGCGGAAATTTTCTCCGGCGCAGTATGTGCAGAACAACGGCCCCTTCTTCATGCAGAATTCATTTAATGAAAAAGAAATCGGGCGAAAGGTAAATGAGTTCGGCAATGTGGCGCAGGTATTCACCGCTTATGAATTTGTAGCCGGCACCACCCCACCAATGACCAAGCGGGGCATCAACAGCATTGAGCTGGTGAAAGAAAAAGGAAGATGGTTTATCATGAGCATCACCTGGGATGAGGAAACAAAGGATCAGCCCATCCCGCCGCCCTATCTTTCCAAATAAAATACAGCGCATCTTGTTATAATGAAAGAGGGGCTGCCTGAACAGGCAGCCCCGTTTATAGGGTATGGCTCAAAAACTTTTCTTATTTGCGGACAACAATCTTTGCCATCTGAACATCCGGTCCGTTCTGTATGCGGATAAAGTACATACCATTCGACAGTGAACGAACATCCAGCTGACGCACATTCTCTCCTTCATTCACCTGCATATTCCTGCTCAATACCGTCATGCCATCCTGGTTTACCACGCTTACGGTTACCATACGTGATACATCCGAATTGAAACGCAGGTTGGCTACCGTAGCCACCGGGTTGGGGAAGATCGATATCCAGTTATTGGCAAACAATACATCCTCGTTGGTTTCTCCGCGGCTGGCAGTACCTGTTTGAACCCGCAGTGTATAACAGCTTGAAGCATTCCAGTTATTGTTATTGCTGGGGTATACACGGGCGTAATAGGTGCCCGCGGCAACGGTTCTGTTGATGGTTTCATTGCTGGTGCCGCTGTTGCTGGATGTTTGCAGGGTGCTTCCGCTGCTGTTCAGCAGGCGCAGGTGATAGTTGGCTGGCAGCGTGGTTAATGTCATGGTGATGGTTCCACCCGTTGTGATTACAAATTTGTAATAGTCGTTATCACCCGATGGATTAACCAGCCCCTTGATGTCGGTATTTAATGGAATGACAGCCGCACCGGAAATGCTTCCGTTGGTACTTATGTCATATGGACCCGGGCACACAACCGGCGGAGTGGCCGTAGTGAACTGCGACTGCACATAATTACCGGCGCCTTCTGTACAGTTGGCACGAACCCTCCAGTCGTACACGGTGGAGGCGGTTAAGCCAGACAGGTCTACTGAAACAGCTGTAGTGGCCGTAGCGGCATTGATCCAGGTAGATGAAGATGCAGCTTTATAATCCACATCGTAATTATTGGCGCTGGTCACCGCATTCCAGCTGATGGTAGCCGATGTTTGAGTTACAGCAGATGCTGTTAACCCGGTTGCATCACCGCATAATGCCGGAGCTCCAATGGTAAAGTTGGTGTTTGAAATATCAAAGAATATATTACCCACGGCTTCCACCTTCACACGGCAGGTAGTGCTTTGTGAAGCAGGAACGCTGATCAGCTCCGATCCGTCGTTGGCCGTTGCTGATGCAAGTACCGTTGGGAAGGTTTGTCCCCCATCGGTGGATAATAAAATGTTCACCGTTGCACAGTTCACCGAGCCTGCATTGGTGCCATTCACACTCCAGGTAACGGTGGCGCTGCCGCCTGCACTCCAGGTAACAGCAGTATTGGGAGCTGTTACAGCAAACGGACCGGCGGTATTGGTTACAGTAACCACGGCATCGGCAAAAGCTGTTTGACCAATGGCGATTGGCGATACTGAACTGTATGCATGATTATCCCGTACCGTTAATCGGAAATTGAGGGTACGGGAAACTGAACTCAGCGCTTCTATATTGGCACCGGCATCACCACCCGGCAATGGCCCTGTTACATTTAAACCAGCGAGGATGGTTGACAGCCTTGGGAATAAACGGGTTCCGGATGCGGTTGGCGAAAACGACAACCAGTTGGGCCCGGTAGCCTTGGTGGGCGAAGCCACACTGCCGGTACCGGATGTGGTGGAGTTATCATTCTGTTCCCAGCAATATGTAAGTGCATCACCATTGGCATCGGTTGCCGAACCGGTGAGTGCAAATGGGGTGCTGATGGGAATGGTATAGTTGCTGAGTGGTTCTATTACGGGCGCCACGTTATTGGCGGTGATGTCGGTAGATACCGGGCAGGTTTTACCGGCCAGGTTGGCCTGTATCTGCGCAATGGTGGTTTCGTGAAAGATGTCAATGGAATGCGGGGCCACATCCTGCGATGTGATACCGGCATATCCCATGATGGTGATGCCCGAACCCACTTCTTTATTTTGCCCTGTTCCTTCCAGCGACATGGAAAAGGTATGATTGCCTCCCAGCTGGTGACCTACTTCATGCGCCACATAATCGATATCAAAATTATCTCCCTGCGGAATTCCGTCGGCAGGAGAAGTGATGCCGGCTCCTTTACCCAATGATGAACTGTTGGCCGGGTTGGTACATACACAACCAATGCACCCGGCATTTCCACCGCCACCCGATGCACCAAACATATGGCCGATATCGTAATTGGCATTGCCGATTATGTTGGTGAGTGTTTGCTGCAGCTGCAGGTTCCACTGGCTGAGCGTGGTTGAATAAGGATCTGTTGAGGGATTATAATAAATAACCGAAGTGGTATTGGCAATCAGGTTCAGGTGCAGGGCCAGGTCTTTTTCGTAGCAACCGTTACAACGGGTAAGGGTGGCATTATAAGCCGCCAATACCAATGCCACATCCGCAGCACTGGTGGCGCCAAACCAGTTGGCGTATTCACCATTGCACGACTGCGCCAAACGCATGGTTTTTAACTGGCCGGTTGAACTGCCCGTTGCATTTGATACGGGAAGCTGCGCTTTTAACTGTGCATCGTATTGCTGCTCTTCGGTTGAACAGGTCCAGGGCAGTCTGCCCTTTTCACGGTGCGAACGGTATACAGCATATACACTATGATCTTTTGAATAGGGTTCGATGAATTCATTCTCCCGGTCGGTGCGGAACACCATGGTTTGAATTCCCTGTGGAGAGATACTCAGTTTAAGCATGGCATACTGGTCAGTGATGCCCTTACCGGTATAAGCCCTGATCTGCGGGAAGCGGGCCTGCAGTTCCGGTTCAAAGTTCGATGCTTCGTACACTTCAAACTGCTCGATATTACCATCGGCATTGGGCAGGGAAATAACGGTGGAATGTTTGGCCGACCGGTCAGTGACAGAAAACAATTCCTGGCGGAGCGGTTCAATCACCAGGTTGTACAGCCGGAATTCTTTCGGGTACGACAAGCGGGCTACCGCTTTGTCGGTAACAATATTTCCTCGGCTTTCGCTGCTGGCCGACCAGTATTTATCTGTTTGGGAAAATCCGGCACCGGTAATCAATACCGATACCAGGATCAGGAGTATATATTTTTTCATCTGGGGTTGGTTTTTAAACTGGAAAATGGAAGGCTAAATCTATAATAAGAAAAGCGGCCGTCAAATAGTAAAACTACCCACATGGAGATGGGTATTATACGATAACCGGGTTAACCGGTTAAGGATCAGTAATAGAAAAAACGGCCCTGTGGAAAAAATGGCCGCAAGGATCAATAGTTCTTCAGGTAATATTTAATGCCATTTGCATTGAGGAGGGAGGAACCCGTTTTCATGGCTCCGCTGAATTGTTCAAAAGAAGAATAGTAGGTGATTGTGGAGCGGTCGATGCTTTTTATTTTTCCGCGGAAGGCCTTATCCTCGAAGGAACCATAATAAGTAAGCGCCGTGGATCCGATTGTTTTCAGCTTACCTCGCAATGCTTCATTTTCGTATGATGCATACCAGGTAAGGTTGTTGGGGCCCAGTGTTTTTATCAACCCCTTATAAGCGGCGTCTTCATACGAAAGATAATAATCAAAGCTGATGCTGCCGATACTCTTGATTTTTCCCTGCAGCATTTCATTCTCGTAAGAGGGGAAATAAGTGACAAGTGTTTTGCCGATGTATTTTACTTTCCCCCGCAGTGAGGCGTCATCCAGCTGGCTGTAGTATTCCACCCGGCCGGCATAGGTATCCAGTTTGCCGGTATAGTTTTCCTGGTAACCGATGTACCGGTCGTACCCCCATTTGCTGATGGTGCCTTCCTTCGTAACATATATCTCCACCTGTTCATCGAGCCCGATAGAGAACATCTCCACCTGCCCGTTCCCGCTTAGGGTGATCTTGGATATACGCTGACCGATGGCGGTAGCAGCATACGAGAAGATGGCAACACATAAAAGGATACGCTTCATATGAACTCCTGTTTATACAATAAAGATACAGGTAAATTGGCTTGCCGGCACCGGCCATTGCAAAACGGCTTAATTTGCAGGTATGAAAAAACTGATCATCCTGCTCGCCGTGGTTGCCTGTTCCTGTAAACGGGGTAACGATAAAACGCCACATGTTATTATCGAAACAAGTCTCGGTGATATTGAGATAGAACTGTATGCTGAAAAGGCACCGGTAACCACGGCGGCCTTCCTTTCTTATATTGATTCGGGGTACTACAGCAAAAGCAGTTTTTACCGGGTGTTGAAAGCCGATGAACTTCCCAATGATAATAATACCGGCGTCATCCAGGGCGGCATCTGGAAATCCAACCCCGAACGAAAAGTAAAGATCCCCGGCATCAAACATGAACCCACTTCACAAACCGGCCTGAGTCATGTATCCGGTACCATCTCACTGGCACGTCTGCAACCCGGCACCGCCAATACCGAATTTTTTATCTGCATCGGCGACCAAAACCAGTTCGACTATGGGCAAACAGATACGGAAGACGGATTGGGCTATGCTGCTTTCGGCAAAGTGGTTACCGGCATGCCGGTGGTAAGGGAAATACAGGAGCAAAAGAGTCATGGCGACCAGTTCGACAAACCCATCCAGATCTACCGCATCAAAAGAGACTGATACCTGAACCATTTTCCCTGGATCTTGTTAGAGAAATAAAACAATACGTGATGAAGTACATTTATTATACGGTTGTGATTGCCCTCCTTGGCTCCTGCTCTTTTTCTGCCAGAACCACTGAACGCTATCTACGGGAGGCCACCCAGAAAAGCTATGACATGATTGTGGTGCCCGGTGTTCCATTTACTGAACAGGGATGGGATAGTACGATGAAGGCGAGGGTATACTGGTCGAAGTACCTGTTTGACAAAGGCATTGCAAAGAACATCATGTATTCGGGTTCAGCCGTTCATTCGCCGTATTACGAAGGACAGATCATGGCCCTGTATGCTGTTGCCATAGGGATACCCGCCAGTCATGTATTTTCAGAAACAAAAGCAGAACACAGCACAGAAAATCTATATTATTCTTTTCATAAATCGAAGCAACTGGGATTTGGCAGCGTAGCGCTGGCCACCGATCCTTTCCAGGCAAAGCAGTTGCGCCGGTATGCCCGGGTAAGGGTGGATGAGTCGGTAGGCATTATACCCATCGTATTTGATACCCTGCGTGCCATGCATCCATACATGACCGATCCGGCCATCAATTACAAAGAAGCCTATAAAGAAAATTTTGTTCCGCTTGGTTCCCGTGAATCATTCTGGAAACGGTTCAGGGGAACCATGGGAAAGAATGTAGATAAGAATGCGTATAAAGAACCGGTGCCTATTTCACGGTAAAGTCAACCTCCATATCTCCCCACTGCAGGGCAACCAATCCTTCTGCCGAAATGCTGAAGGTCATTTTTTCCGCCTCCGGAGCCAGCTTTTTTGATTTTACTTTGACCCGAAGCACATCATCGGCCTCTGCATATTTGAAGGCGCCCCACTGGTCCCAGGTTTTATTGAAGATGATGGTCCATTCATCGCCGTTCTTGATGCTGAACAAACCATATTTCCCTTTGGCCAGCGCCTTGCCTTCCACCATCACGTCTTTATCTGTTTCAAATACGGTAGCCTCGTTGGCACCGGTGCGCCAAACCTTTCCGTCCATGGGTTCCAGGTCTTTACCGATCGTTCTGCCTTTTATGGATGGCTGACTGTAATTGATACTGATGGTAGCCTCTCCCACTTTTTGAGTAGCTAAGGCCGGGGGACTGGGGCGTTTTGATTTATCCTTTTGTGCGCAGGAATTGAAGGAAGCCAGCATTACAAATGAGAAGAGTACAAGTGAAAACAGGTATTTCATGATAACAAACGTTGGGGGTTACAAAATCGATGGGCACAGCTAACTATATATGCTGCGGCATCATTGCCGGATAAAGATAAATGAAAGTTTGTTACAGGATTTACCGCTCAACCAAGTCTTTCCCAGACAATATCGCCTACCAGGCTCTTGGTCTCATCGATCACCACGTAAGCGGCATAGGCGGTATTTTTTTGCCTGGATGCCCGCAACATTACTTTGTGGGTTTCGTATTCACTCAGTTTGAAGGGGCGGTTGGGGTGAAGGAAGGTTCGCACCAGAACAATGATGTTCTCCAGCGTTCCGGTGGCTCGTATTTCTTTCTCCTGCGGAAAAAGGGTTTCCTTGGTGATATTGCTGTACCCGTTCTCCGCCAGCCACGATTCTACGTGATTTTCACCGGTAAGCTCAATTTCGGTAGAGGTCATATTTCCCATAGTGATTTAGTTTCAGTAACCAAATATATGGGTTTATCAATACAAACCAAGTGTTTCTACCCTGAAAAAATAGTAATTTCCACATTCAGTTTAAGAAACCGGGCATTGATAATTAATTATTTGCATGCTTGTGTTATAGAAGTCATTCTACGGGTTTGTCATCGCGGCACCAACCCCACCGGAATGATGATCTCCCAGCGGTTTTTAACAAGGGGGTTTAACAGGTCGGTATCCAGCAGGTGAGAAAAACGTACGCCAAAGCTTACCGGCAGTGCATTCCACAGTTTTGTATCGAAGTATAATTCTCCCCCGGTGCTTCGGCTTTTTATGTCGGTGAGCACCCCATTCAACCTGGCCCGGGCACTGGTATAATCATAAAATGCATTGGCCCGGATGCGTTGAAAAAAAAGGATATTGGCAAATCCCAAGTCTGGATAAATTATTGGGAAGTGATAGTTTACGCCCAGTTTATACATCGCTCTTGTTGACAAGGCTTCGTACCCTCTCGAATAAGAGAAGCTCTTACTGAAAAGATCGGGAAGTGTATCTCTCTTTTGCCAGGATGCGTCAATAACCAGGCTGTGGTTGGGAGAAAAGCCCGGGAAATAAAATGAACTGTTGACAACAAACTTATGCCGGTTGCTGAAATTAAATGCATCGCGGTAAATGAGTGAAACGGATTGCGCCCAGCGTGGGTTGATATGCTGCCTGGCCTGCTGGCTTATATTACTAAACCGTAAAAAAGAAGAAAGGTATTTGATCGAATTGTTGGAGAACACATTTTTCCCCACTCCCCTGTAATAATACTGTTCTATATTATAATCAGCCCCGAATGAAAGGAATTTTCTTGTTCGGCCATTGATGAATTGCAGCGGAATGGAAATACCGGCATTCAGTTTTGCTGAATTATACATCACTGACCTCCCCACGGCTGTATCAACGGTACGGTTGAAACTTTCTTCGGCACTCAACCCGATCACCGGGAACCAGCCTGCATATACGCCGCTGAAACCAAGGGTATGACTCCGGTCGCTGCGGTTGTAGGTATAACTGACCGTATTGCTGAAACTGCTGAGCACATTATCGCTGAAAAAAGAATAGCCAAACTCCGGGTCATCAATAACCGGCCGCCAGCTGTGGAAGTTGAACAGGCGGAATGATTTACGGTATTTCGTTACCGGGTTCCTGATACTACCGGCCTTGCTTTCCGCAAAGCTGCTGTCACGCAGGGAATACAAAGCCCCGGCACCGGTCATGGCAAACAACGAATCTGTATAATAATGGCTGTTCCCTAAAATGAAGTCGAGGGCAGCCACCCGTTTCCAGCTGGTCTTTAGTTTTGCCAGCCGGTACCCATCGGCCGTAAAGGCCGACACCAGCAGCTCCCCTTTTGAATTCACCGCAGGGTGATACACACCGTTATTGTTGTCCGCCACCAGGTATATCTTTTCATCTTTCAGATTTACCGCAATCACTTTATCTGCATTCTTGTGCATACCGCTGAAATAAACGGTATCTCCTTTCACCAGCGGGTATCCCAGCACATTGAATGAGAACGGAGTGAGATTATCCACAGCACCGGTTGCCAGATCTACTTTCAGCAGTACCATATTCCCTTCCATATTACGGGCGGCACTCACGGCTGTATGAGCCGTAACATATTTTGTCTGCGTGAAAAAATAATTGACCGGGTTTGGCAATGCTTTTATCAATTCGCCATTGGCGGCATTCAACCGGCAGAGGCGGTTGGATCCGTCGGACCTTACTTCCACCGCCAGTATCTCTTTTCCATCCGGGCTTATATCGGGAGAAAAATATTTCGACTTTGAGCTGAGCTGTTGCTGCTGCCCGGTGGCAATATCCACCAGTTTTATCACGCTGTAATCCCGGTTGGACCAACGTGGATCTGACTGGTAGGCCACGTACACAATCTTCCCGTTCCGGTACGAGTAGTAATCATCCACCACCACATCACGAACCCGTATCTTTTTTTCTTGCCCGCCGGTAAGCAAACAAAAACTGCTGATTTCCTTATATGAAGTTTTTGCAACCAGTATGCTGTCGTCGCTTATATAAACAGGGTACTTGTAGTCGGTAACGGTTTTACTTACCGGGGTAATGTATTCCATTTCCGACGGTTGTACCCCGGCAAAGGATTTGTCTTTAAAATAGCTCATGGCTGTTTCCCTGAATGCCCGGTATGTTTTACCCGAGTAGCGTTCTATGGCCCGGTTGAACGGATAGAACAATCCCCGGAAAGCAACTGCATCGCCCGTTACATTTTTCCAGAATGATTCGCCATACTTTTCATACCCATAAGCAGTTAACAGGTAACCCAGCTGGTAGTGATCGGGCGTATAATCTTTGTACGAACCGCTCCGCAATTTCATCCAGGAGTAATTCTTTTTCTGAAGCCACAGGGATTTAAATCCGTTATAAAATGAGGGCATCCGCCCCCTGCCCTGTGCACTCACCAGGGTTTCCTGCCAAACCGCATCTCCTTCAAAGAAATAGTCCGGCACGGCCATTCCGTTCGCCAGCATTTGCCCTTCCTGCCCGAGCAGGAATGAAAACACTTTTGTGAACCCCCTGTTGAAATTGCTGAACTGCTGTATGTGCCTGTCTTCATGAATGATGAGGTTATCATCCCATCGTATGCTGCCGGTTGAAAAATTATCCTGGGCAGGCGTCATGTACAGTTCACTCATCACAGGCGCCATGCGTACGTATGCATTGGAGAGGGTGGTATAATACTGCAGCACCACATTCCATTTTCGCTGTTTGCCTCCGATGCTGGACGCCGTGCGGCTCCCCATCAGTCTGATCACGTTCGCAATACGGTTGGCCTGGCTGTCGAACCCTTTTGGAAAAATCACCCGGGCCGACGGCGTATTTACCTGGTACCAGTTTACCGAAGAAGGATTTCCGCCAAACTGCTGTGCCCGAACGCCGGGTGCCATAAGAAGAATGAAAAAGAAGGCAGAAAAAAAATGCAGCTTAAACATGTCTAAAGTTAAAGAAAGAAATTCCACAAAAGCCAGCGGCGCATTAACTTTAGGTTGAATTGAACCACATGCATGTATTAGAAACAAAACGACTGATCCTTTCGCGGTTCACGCTGAAGGATGCCCCCTTTATTCTCGAGCTGCTGAATGACCCGGGATGGATCCGTTTTATCGGCGATAAAAAAGTAAGAACCCTGAAAGCAGCAAAGGAGTATATCCGGAACGGTCCGCAGAAAAGTTATGCCCAGCTCGGCTTTGGTTTGTATGCCGTAAAACTGAAACGCAGCGGCCGTACCATCGGCATGTGCGGACTGCTGCGAAGAGACACACTGGATGATGCCGATATCGGCTTTGCCTTTCTGCCCAGGTACACCGGTAAAGGATATGCATTTGAATCCTCTGCAGCCATACTGGATGATGCACATGAATCGTGGGGCATGAAACGCATCCTTGCCATTACGTCGGCGGACAATGAACGCTCGGGACGCCTGCTCGAACGGCTGGGCTCCCGTTACCTGAAACGGATCTGTTTCACACCCGGCGCCGAAGAACTGAAACTTTTTGAGAAGAAAAAAGCCGGTTCCTCACACACCCGCAAGAAATAAAAGAGAAAATATGAATACCTCAATAAGTTTTGTACTTTCGTCAAAAATCACCTGTATGAAACTTTTTGTTGCCGGGCTTCCTTATGACCTGGACGATGCCGAACTAACAGAAATATTTGAAAAATTCGGCACGATTGCCTCTGCTAAAGTTGCTATTGACCGGGAGACCGGTAAAAGCAAAGGATTTGCTTTTGTAGATATGCCCAACGCGGAAGAGGCAAGAGATGCCATCGAAAACCTGAATGATATTTCACTCGGACAAAAGCCACTGGTGGTGAAAGAAGCCGATGAGCGTTCTGGTCCTCCCGGGGGTGGCTCCCGAAACGGAGGCGGTGGATTTAACAGAGGTGGTGGCGGCGGTTTCAACAGTGGTGGACAACGTGGCGGCGGTGGCGGTGGATTTAACAGAGGTGGTAGCGGTGGGTACGGCAACAACCGCAGTGGCCGGTATTGATACGAACTTCTTCTTTACAAAATATTTAAACAGCAGCGGGTCTGCTGTTTTTTATTTCCTGCCTTCGCAGAAATTAAATTACCTTGACTGAAACAACCACTGCAATGAAAATCGCTTTAACCGGCGCAAGCGGGCACCTGGGTTCTGCATTGATACAGGATATCTGTAACCGGTTTATCCCGTGATCTTTCTCGCCTTGCGGCCACGGACAAATCTTGTCGAATGGTTGCCGCGACACAGTGATCACGCGCCATTCAGCGGCGTGAAAATGCTTCACGGTCGCGTGACCAATCCCGCGTGACGCGCCTGTCAGCAGCAGGGTTTTCTTGATGCTTGCCATGCGCCGATTGTAGGGGGAGCGATGTCGTCCCCTCTGACAGGTCGGGTTACTGCACGCCGCAGAACACAACCCCCTCGTCCA
>DMRT01000109.1 GCA_003455235.1 Chitinophagaceae bacterium | reverse complement strand
GTAATTATTTCCTGCTGAAAGAAAATAATTATCAGTACATGCAGCAAAGCCTGGCATTTACCTCAAAAAATCCCGATCATGTTTACTGGGACGATTACTATCATAAACTCCGCGGGAGAAGGAACAGCGATGATTTCTCCACGCTCAGTGAAATCATGAAGCACCCGCCGCTGGTATATGCATTCTGGATTTCGCTGGTGCTGCTGCTGTTGTATGTGCTGTTCGGCGGTAAGCGCAGGCAGCGCATCATGGATGAACGCAAGCCGAATGAAAATACCACCGTGGCTTTTACCGAAACCATCGGCCGGTTGTACCTGCAGAAAAAAGACAACCGCAACATTGCCGATAAGATGATCACGTATTTCAACGAATTCATCCGCAATAAATATTTCCTGAATACCAACCTGGTCAATGATGATTTCATCACCACCCTGAGCCGGAAAAGCGGGGTGCCCCGCGGCAGCGTGGAAACACTTTACCGCACCATCACCGGCATCCAGGCGGGGTACGACCTGGATGACTATGGATTGTTATCTTTAAACGAACAGATTCAGCATTTTCACAAAAACAAAAACTGATGGAAGAAAATCTTTTTCAACAACGCATCGACCTCAGCGGGCTCAACCGCTCGGTACATGAGATCCGCAGCGAGATCGGGCGGGTGATTGTGGGACAGTACAGCATGGTAGACCTGCTGCTCATCGGCCTGCTCTGCGACGGGCACATCCTGATCGAAGGCGTGCCGGGGGTGGCCAAAACATTAACTGCCAAACTGCTGGCCCGCATCATTGACGTGGATTTTTCCCGGCTGCAGTTTACACCTGACCTGATGCCGAGTGATGTAATCGGAACATCGGTGTTCAACCCCCGGGACGGCGAATTCCGTTTTAAGTCGGGGCCGGTGTTCAGCAACATTGTTTTGATCGATGAAATCAACAGGGCCCCGGCAAAAACACAGGCCGCCCTGTTTGAAGTAATGGAAGAACGGCAGGTAACGATAGACGGTCATACGCATTACATGCAGGCGCCCTTTATTGTACTGGCCACGCAAAACCCCATTGAGCAGGAGGGAACCTACCGCCTGCCGGAAGCGCAGCTGGATCGTTTCCTTTTCAAAATCGAAGTGAAATATCCTACCCTGGAAGAAGAGATTTCCATCCTGAACGGCCAGCAGGGCAAATCACAAACACAAATGCTGGATGAAGTGCGTAAGGTATTGTCGCCGGTAGATATCCAGCATTACCGTACACAGGTGCAGGCCATCATCACCGAACCCAAGATCGTGGAATTCATTGCCCGGATCGTTCATGAAACAAGGAACAACCCGGCGCTTTACCTGGGTGCATCGCCCAGGGCTTCGCTGGCACTGCTGCGTTCGGCCAAAGCCAGCGCCGCCATCCGGGGAAGGGATTTTGTGACACCGGAAGACGTGGTGGAAATGGCGCCGCATGTACTGCGGCACCGCATCATCCTTACTCCCGAAAAAGAAATGGAAGGTGTTACAGAAGACGACCTGATCGAAACCATTTTAAAATCCATTGAAGTACCCAGGTAGCGATCACCCATGCCAGGATTCATAACAAAATACATCGGCACTTTATACCTCACCCGGCGGTTTTACCTGCTGACCGGCTTTTGCATTGTATTATTCATTGCCTCGTTCATGCTGCCTGGTATGTTCCGGTATTCGAGAATTGTCTTCTTTGTATTTATTGCACTGATCCTGGTGGATTACCTTTTTTTGTTTGTGCTCAGTAAAGCACCTGCGGCCACCCGCCTGGCAGCCGACCGGCTGAGCAATGGCGACGACAATAAGATTGTGATGCAGGTTAAGAACAATATTCCTTTTACCGTGCGTATGGAAATCATTGATGAACTGCCGCTGCAGTTTCAGCAACGGGACTGGATGCTGTACCAGCGCTTTAAGGCCCGGGAACAGCGGAACATCGCCTACACCCTGCGGCCCGTGGAAAGAGGCCAGTACCGGTTCGGCCGCATCATCCTGTATGTGCGTTCGCTGCTGGGGCTGCTTAAACGGCGGTACAATATGGAGGTGGAGCAAACAATTCCCGTATATCCCTCTTACCTGCAGATGCGCAAGTATGCACTGCTTTCGCAAACAACCATCCAGTCGGAGCACGGGAACAAGCGCATGCGCAAACTCGGTCACAGCATGGAGTTTGAACAGATAAAAGAATACGTACGTGGCGATGATATCCGCAGCGTGAACTGGAAGGCCACTGCCCGAAAAGCATCGCTGATGGTGAACAGTTATACCGATGAACGTTCGCAACAGGTATATTGCATCATTGACAAAGGCCGGCTGATGAAAATGCCGTTTGCCGGGCTTACCCTGCTCGATTATGCGATCAACAGCACCCTGGTACTTGCCAATGTTTGTTTGCAGAAACAGGACAGGGTGGGTGTGATGACCTTTTCCAATAAGATGGGATCCATTGTGGCTGCCGACCGCAAGCCGATACAGCGGGAAAACATCCTGCAGCTCCTGTACAACCAGGAAACGGCTTTCCTGGAGAGTGATTATGAAATGCTGTACATGCAGATACGGAGCCGCATCAAGCACCGCAGCCTGGTTGTGCTGTACACCAACTTTGAATCGATGAACGGCCTCCACCGCCAGTTAAACTTTTTACGCTCCATAGCCAAATACCACCTGCTGATGGTGGTGTTCTTCGAGAATACCGAACTGCATCAGTTATCCGGGCTGCAGGCACGCAATGTGGAAGAAGTATATATTAAAATCATTGCCGAAAAATTTGAATTTGAAAAACGCCTCATCGTAAAAGAATTAAGAAAGCACGGAATCCTTTCTGTGCTCACACCCCCCGAGCAACTCACCATTAATGCCGTAAACAAATACCTGGAGTTAAAGGCAAGACAGGCAATATAATCAGTTCCGGCATTGCATGGTCAATCATTACCTTTGCAAAAAGCATCCGTGGCACGTAAGCAAACTTACCTGGGAAAGCGCATCAGCAAACAGATTGAATCGGGTGAAGAACCCGTGAAGCCTGTCCGTAAGGAACGGGTTCCCCTTGATCCTCTCATCCAGGAAGCCTATCTTGAAGGCAAGGCCATCCTCATCAACAAACCCATTCACTGGACTTCTTTTGATGTGGTGCGAAAGCTCCGCGGCATGCTGCAGATCAAAAAGATCGGCCATGCGGGAACGCTCGATCCGTTGGCAAGCGGCCTGCTCATCATCTGCACCGGCAAGTTCACCAAGAAGATCAATGAATATATGGCGGCGGAAAAAGAATACACGGGCAGCATTACCCTGGGCGCCGTAACACCAACGTACGACCTGGAAAGTGAACCCGAACAACCAAAAGATTTTTCTTTCGTGACGGATGCAATGCTTCACCAGGCTGCAGCAAAATTTACAGGGCAGATTGATCAGTATCCACCTGTTTATTCTGCCATCAAAAAAGAAGGGGTGGCGTTGTATAAGCTGGCACGCAGGGGAGAAGAGGTGGAACTGGAACCGCGGAAAATATTCATCCGGTTATTTGAAATCACCTCTGTGGCATTGCCCGTTGTTCAGTTCCGGGTGATTTGCTCAACCGGAACCTATATCCGCAGCCTGGCCCATGATTTCGGTAAAGAACTCGGCTGCGGTGGATACCTCAGCAGTTTATGCAGAACGAGAATTGGTGAATTCAGGCTTGACGATGCGTTGAGTATGGATGAGTTTGAACAAACCCTTAAATCCCTGAACTTATAAACCTCTAAACTTCTCAACCTCTAAACTTCTCAACCTGTAAACTCCTAAACCTCCTCAGAAAGGGTAATTTATCCCAATCGTCATATTAAAATTCTCGTACCGCCATTTTTTATACTGGTCGTTGCTTCCGCGTGAGAAAAGTTTGGGAAGTACATCATTGAAACTCAGGCTCGGTACTTTCCATCCATCGTTTACATAACTCATTTCCGGCCGCTTGAAACGGAAGCCGAGATCGAAACGCAACACCACGTAATTGAAGTCGAGGCGGAAGCCTGCACCGGCTGCCATCCCCATTTCTTTATACAGGTTTTTGAACCGGAACTGTGTGCTGTCAATTCCGCCTGCAGATTTTGAATTGCGGGCATTCCATACATTGCCTATGTCCACAAACAAGGCGCCCCGCAGGATCACCGAATTGGGAATGATCTGTGCAATGGTATAACGGTATTCCATATTGGTCTCGAACTGGATGTCGCCGGTGCGGTCGTTGAATTTATTTTGCCCGTATGGTGTAAGCGGTTGCGATCCACGACCGATGCCCCGGATGGGCCATCCCCTCATGCTGCTGCTGCCTCCGCCAAAATACTGTTTGAAGAACGGCAGCGTGGTGTCTTTCTTTGCGGCAATACCCACCCCCAAAAATGTTCTGTATACGAAGGCTGATTTGGACCGGGTGGAAGTAAACAGGTATTCCAGGTCAATCTTTCCGAACTGCCGCATGTATTTTTCAAAGAAGCCAAACCGCCCCCACAGCAATCCCGATTCTTCCAGGTTTACCTTGATGCCCGATTGCCGGTTGGGATGTTTGCTGTTCACCCGCTGGTACTGGAAGCCGATGCTGGACCCGGCCACCAGCGATGTGTTGAATGAATACCGGAGGAACGGATTTTCATCCAGTGTACGCCGGAAGCTGTCGGTTTCATTATACAGCCGGGCGAATTCGATGTTGATGGGTTTGAATACCCAGCGCATGTTATTGCGGGGATCGTTGTTGCTCTTTTTTATCCGCTGGTTATAATCGTACCCAATTGCAAAGTTGAACGACTGCAGGTTAAACAGGTTGATCCGGTTGATGTAACCCACTTTTGAATTGATGAACGTACGGGTGTTGTACAGCGGAAGGTTGTTATTGAACTTCCGCAACGGGAATACCAGCCGGGGGAAGATGATGGTATTGGAATAGCTGATTTCGTTCGAGTTTACAATGTTTTTCCGGTTGTTGCTGTCGGGTTTAAAATTCAGTTCAATGCCCGCACGCAGGGAATGCGACATGCTGATGCCTTCCTTGCGCACATTGCGGTCGAGAAAGGTTACATTGCCTGACAAGCCCAGCAGGTTACCGGCATTAGCAGCCGTTACACTGTTGGCATTGCTTTGTGCCGAATAACTCGCTTCAATGCCTGCTTCATAACCATAGCGCTTGCCGGGCACCAGCTGAACAACCAGGTCAATCTTATTCAGGCTGTCTTTCCGGCTGGTGCTGTCTTTCTTTTCCACCACCTGTATGTTGGTGCCCTGCCATACACCGGCCCGGGAAAAGCTGTTGAGTGTTTTATAAAAATTGTCCTGGTTGTACAGGTCGCCCTTGCGTACATACAGGTTCCGGCGCAGGAACCCGGTGCGGAATAATTTCTTATGATATTTTACAATGAAGTTCACCCGGCAGGTATCGCAATCCCGTTTACGGGCCAGCGTGGTAAGCAGGTTATTGTCGGTGTGTTTATCGCCGCTGTGGTAGTCGGGCATGATATAAATATCATCGATGTAATATTTCTTCAGCCTGCCGGAGTCGGCCGGTGGATTGAGGACGAGGGCCAGTTTAATGGTGGGATTCTCCCGGGCCAGTTTGGCTTCTTCCAGCAGGCGGAGCTGCTCGAAGATATCTTCTGTGATGGTGGTTAATGCTGCCACGGTGGTATCGCCCCGCATGATCAGTTCTTCGGAAGAAAATTTATAGTAACCATTGTTTCGGTACAGGTTCACCATCCGGTTGATTTCGCCCAGTACGGCCGCCTTGGTAACCGGGTTCCCTATTTTGATAAGACTTTCTTTTGCATTTTCCAGGGCCAGTTGCTGAAGGTCGGGCCTGCGGAGGATATACATAAAGGTATCAATCAGGGTAGGTTTACCGGTTTCCACGTGGTACTGGATGTGCATGCGCTGCTGGCCATTGTGCAGGATGGTATCGGCCCTGTAATCTGCAATGGACTTATAATAACCGAGGTGCAGCATGGAAGCTTCCATGTTGCGGGCCGATTGATTGGCCGAAGCGCTGTCGTATGCCGGCGGGTGTTCTATAAAATGAAAAAATATCCAGGCGTCTTTTGTATTGATGCGTGAGCTGTCGTCGAGCTGTGCATTGAGCCGCTGTTTCAGGGTGGCCCGTTCGTCTTTGGTGAAATTTCCACCCGCTACTTCAATACTGTTTTTGAAAACAAAAGGTTTGCCTTTGGGATGTTTGCGGGGGATATTAAAACTAATCCAGCTGCACGAAGAAAGAAAGATACTGCATATTAAAAAACAGGCGGTAAGTTTGTGAAGGGCAATTTTATCCGGTATTTTTAAATGCATAAATAATTTTCAGGCGACGATGTTGAGCAAAACACATACCAAATATATTCAAAGTTTACAGCACAAAAAATTCAGAGACTCCGCAAACTGTTTCATTGCAGAAGGCCCCAAAGTGGTACCCGAACTGCTTGGGGAAGGGTTGTTTGCTTGCAAAGAGGTGTTTGCGCTGAAAGACTGGCTGGAGGCCAATGAACAGCTTCAGCGTATACATGATTCGGTCTTGTTTCATGAAGTGCAGGACTTTGAACTGGAGAAGATCTCCACCCTTTCAACAC
>DMRT01000309.1 GCA_003455235.1 Chitinophagaceae bacterium | reverse complement strand
GTATCAGCGGAACCGTGACTTTAACAGCCGGTACAATGGTACTGGGTAACGTGAGCGCCTTAGGAACAACGGCAGTGCCGCTTGTATTAAACGGCGGTACTCTTGATCTTGCTACGGATGCTTCTGTGAATGCATATAATGTAACGCTCAGCAATACCGTGACAATCCCTTCTAACCGGGCTACTTCCGGTGCCGGTATTACACATACGCTGGGTACTTTATCTATCGGAACTGGCGACCAGCTTAATGTGGTTGCAGGTAGTAATGTACCTGCTGCCGATGGGGCGCTGACTTTTGGAGCCACCACCCTTAGCGGTGCTACACCTTTATTTGATGTTGCATTTGATGTTAATCTTACCCTTGGTGCTTTGAGCGGTAATTTCGCTTTCACCAAACAGGGCAATGGTTTAATGACGTTGAATACCGCATCTGCCCGTACGGGTGGTACGGTTACCATCAACACCGGTTCTATCAGGCTGGGCAATGTAAGTGCATTGGGTACAGCTGCAGTGCCGGTTGTAATGAATGCCGGCAGCGGACTGAATTTAGCCACGGATGCAACAGTAAATGCACACAACGTAACGGTAAATGGAGATGCATCTATCTTTTCCAACCGTGCCACTTCGGGCGCCGGTATTACCCATACCCTGGGTACGCTGTCGATCGGAAATTCGCGGCTTACTATTTATTACGGCAATAATGTAAATAACGTTACGGCCGGCATCACCTTCGGTACCACAACCATGACTGCTGCTACACCCATCTTTGATGTGTCAAGCGGAGGCGTAACACTTACCCTGGGTGCACTGACCGGAAACGTAGCCTTTAATAAAGACGGTGGTGGCAGACTGGCCTTGAACACTGCATCGGCTCGTACCGGTGGAACCGTAACCCTCCTGGATGGAACCATTTCTTTAGGAGCCACCAATGCACTGGGAACCACGGCTGTACCTTTGCAGCTGAATGGCGGTGTGCTGGATCTGGCAACAGCAACAACTGTAAATGCCTATAACACCACGGTGGGTGGAAACACAATTATTGCATCCAATAAAAATGCAGCCGGTGCCGGTATTACTCATGTACTGGGTAACCTCAGCATTGGTGCCTTTACTGTGAATGTGAACCAGGGTGCTAATGTAACAGGTGGTACTGCCGCTGTACAATTCGGTAACCTTACCATGACCGGCGCTCCCGTACTGAGCACTAATACAGCCAATGTGATCTTCACGGGTACTGCAAGCGGTGCATTCAAGCTTACAAAAAGCGGTGCAGCCACTTTGCAGAAAACAACTGCGGCCTGGACATTGGGCAGTGATTTTGAAATCACCGCCGGAACTTATGATGCCACCACGCAGAACACAACCCTGCTCGGCAACTGGATCAATAATGGCGGTACACACACGGCCAGTGGTGCTTCAACTGTTTCATTTAATGGTGCTGCTGCACAAACCATCGGCGGAAGTGCATCAACAACGTTCAATAATCTTACTATCAATAATGCAAACGGTGTAAGTATCGCTAACAACGAAACTGTAAATGCTGCGCTCACACTTACCGACGGTAATCTCATAGTACCTACCGGTAACACCTTAACCATTGCCAATGGAAATACCATTGGTGGCAGCGGTTTCAGTGCTGCCAAGAGCATCGTAACACAGGTGAATACCGTTAGTGGTGCCAAGGGTTTTGTACGTGTGAATAATATGGCGGCTGCAGCCTACCTGCTGCCGGTAAGTGATGGTACGTACTACCTGCCGGTAACGCTTACTCCAACAGACGTGGTTGCCAACAACAGCTTCAGCGTATGTGTGTTCCCGGGCATTACCGAGGATGGAGAACCTAACGGTGTTCCGTTCTCTGCCAACCAGAAGAACCGCTGCGTGGATGCCGTATGGACGGTTAATTACAACGGTCCGGGTACACCTACCGCCGCTTCCACCACTATGAAAGTAGAATGGCCGGAAGTATTAGAAGGTGCTTTCTTCTCCGGACTGGGTGATAACCTGATTGGTATTGCACATTATGGCCCTTCATGGGGACCGTGCCAGGCTGCACTGCTCACCGGAAATAACACAACCAATACAGTAGCCCTGGATAACATCACCCAGTTCTCGCCATTTGGTGTGGGTTGGATTGATCCATCCGGTGGTGTGCTGGCAATCAAGATCAATTATTTCAATGCGTCAAAAGGAAATGGTTTCAATACACTGAACTGGCAGGCTTCCTGCTCATCAGCACAAGCCATCTTTGAACTGGAGCGTTCGGTTGACGGGGTGAACTTTATAAACATCAACAGCATCACTGCTTCACAGGCACGTTGTGCTTCACCGTTCAGCTATAATGATATGACGGCTCCGTCAGGCACCGTTTACTACCGCATCAGGATCATTGATGTGGATGGAAAAGCTTCTTATTCTGCCATTGTAAAACTCAGCAACCAGGTGAAAGGAATCGAGTTGTCAGGTATTGCTCCAAACCCGGTAATGAATACCGCACAGGTAAGAGTGAATACCACGAAGAAAGATGTGGTGAACCTGGTGATCAGCTCGGCCGATGGCAAAGTGGTTTACCGCAATACGGTACAACTCCAGGCGGGTGCCAGCATCATCAATGTGGATATTTCGCAGCTGCCTTCGGGAGTATATATGCTGAAAGGACTGTTTACCGACGGACAAACCAATACGGTTAAATTCATCAAACAATAAATGGAACATCAATCTAAAACCCAAAAAGCGCCCCTGTCCAGGGCGCTTTTTTTATTTATTCATTTCGCTGAAATACAATACGGTAGGCACTTTCTGGCCTTATGTATCCGACCCCGAATCGGTACCCCTTGTGTTTTTAAAATATTAAATCTAACTTTAGTCGTTAAATTCTGGTAATCAGGCCGCGAAATCCCGGTTACCTCTGTTACTAACCCACCCACAATACCTTGTTTGATTAACCATGCTTTCAGTTTTACTGACTGAGACGGGCTATCCTGTCGGGTAAACAGAAGCAACCAATTCAACATCCGGAATGCCTTATTAAAAATTAAAAGTACTAAGATGAAAAAAAATTTACCCAACAGGAAATCACTGATTGCCCCCCTTTTAATTGCCAGCTTTTTTTTATTGAATGCCGTTTCCGTATCGGCTGCCACCAAAACATGGGCAGGTGGCACGGGTACCGGCAAGAACTGGAACACCGGTGGTAACTGGTCAGGCGGCACAGCCCCTGTAGCCGGCGACGACATTGTGTTTAATACCGCAGGCGCCATTACCTTTTCCACCATGCCTGCTGCCAGTATTGCATACAACTCATTGACGATTGACCTGGGAAGCCAGGTTAGTCTTATAGGAGGTACTGCCATTACCCTCACACTGGGCGGTAATCCTGACGTTGATTTTCTTATTTCCGGCGGCGGATCTTCCCTGACACTGGGAGCCAATGTAAGCATTACACTGGCTGCCAATTCCAGTGCAAATATCAGCGGCGATTTTTTCATCAATGCCGGCCGTACTTATAATACCGATGCGGCTCTTTCCGTAACCAGTGTATTTGGTACGATAAATAACCAGGGTACCATCACATCCACTGCTGCCGCCAGGCTGCTGTTTCAGAGTGGTTGTGCCTACGTCCATAACCAGAATGGAGGAAATATTCCAACTGCAACCTGGGATCAGAATTCATTTTGTAATATCACAGGCCTTACCACCACCCATCCTACCGGAGGCAATCAAACCTTTGGCAACCTTACCTATAACTGCGCTGGAATGACCGCTAACCTGACCATGGCAAACGGTGTTGCTGTTGCAAACGGGTTTAGTGTTACCAATACTGGTTCTGCCAGGTTATTGATGACTGCCGGTTCATTTACCGTTGGAGGCGATCTCGATATCAGCGCTAATTTTACCCTGTCCGGTACAACCGACAGAACCCTTACTGTTACGGGAAATGCCTTTATTTCCGGTGGCGGCAACCTGGACCTCTGCAGTGGTAATGTCGGTAATGTGGGAACATTGAATGTGGGAGGGAACTTCACCAGCTTTGGCGCCATTACCGAAACAGGCAATGGCCGTGGCCAGGTAAACTTTAATGGTACCGTAGCTGCACAAACATTTAATCAATCAGGTGCCTTTGTAAATAACATCGGTATCGGTATTGATAATACAAACGGCGTAACTTTCTCCGGCGCTTCCATTACACTGAATGAAGCATTGACGCTCACCAATGGAGTGCTCACACTTCCTGCCGGTAATACATTAACCATTGCCAATGGCAATGTGATTGGTGGTACCGGCTTTGGTACCGGTAAACACATCAATACACAGGTTTCGGGTGCCACACAGGCTTTTGTGCGTATCGATAATATGGCGGCAGCCACTCCCTATGTTGTTCCAACCGGAACAGGAACCTATTACCTGCCGGCTACCTTAACACCCAATGATGCCAGCAGCTTTACCGTGGGTGTGTTCAATGGCATTACGGAAAACGGTGCACCCAACGGTGTGGCGTTTACCGCATTGAAAAAACAAGGATGCGTGGATGCGGTTTGGACCATTAACCGCAATGCAGGTGTGGCAGGAACCGACCTGGTATTTGGCTGGCCCGCTGCATTGGAAGGATCTTCTTTTACCACCTATAACACCAACCAGATTGGTATTGCCCATTGGGATAACCCCGCATGGGGTAATTGTGTAGGCACCGGAGATAACGTTGCCAATACTGCTACAAGAAACGGGGTTACTCTTTTCTCACCATTCAGCGTGGGTAAAACACCCTACGTGCTGCCTGTTAAATTCAGTTATGTGAATGCCGCCAAATCAAACGGTGTTAATACGGTTTACTGGAAAGCAAGCTGCAATACTCCGGAAGTGGCCTTTCATGTAGAGCGCTCTGCCGACGGCAGAAATTTCAGCACCATCCATAGCATCAATGCCAGCCAGGCACGCTGTGCCCAGCCATTTGAATATGCGGATAATGCGGCTGCAGGAACAGTTTATTACCGCATCCGTTCGGTGGAAGCTACCGGTGTGGTTACCTATTCAAGCATTGTACGGCTTACCGACCAGCAGCACGACATGCGGTTGAAAGCAGTACTGCCGAACCCCGTTGCCGACCAGGCACAGCTGAATATCCTGTCGCCTAAAAAGGATGTGGTGGTATTGACGATGATTTCCATGGAAGGAAAACTTGTCCAGCAGCAAACGGTGCAGTTACAGGCCGGAACCAGTATCATTAACCTGGATGTAGCCAGCCTGCAGAAAGGAATTTATATGATACGCGGAGTGTTCGGTAACGGCGAAACCAGTACGGTTAAATTCATTAAACAATAATTACCCGGTTCTAAGTAATAAAAAAGGTCCCTGCACAGCAGGGACCTTTTTTATTATCCATGTTTTCTACCGAAGCCGGTCACTTTCCTTCACCATCTTTTCATCTTTATTAATGGCCCTTGCCGCCAGGAAGAACAAAACGATCACTGCCGATTGCAGGATGCTGGTGAGTGACAGGGTACCCGTTGAAAAAGTTCTTACTTCCCTGTAGTAAAGGAATATCAATAAGGCTTCCAGCACAATGCCCAGCAGGCAGAGCCGCAACTGCATCTTCCTGTTCTTAAACAGGAAGATAAGGAAGAGAGCCAGCGCACCGGTGACGGCAGTAACAGCCATCAACAGGAAATTTTCGGTACCATTGAGCTGGTAATCGGCAATGCCTTTCTGATTCGTGCCGCTGTAATAAGGAAATTTATAACTGGCAAAGGAGCAGGCAGCAGCCAGCAGCAGCCAAAGAGATTGTATACGTTGTATCATGGGTCTGTTTGAAACAAATATAATTTAAATCGCAAAAAGAAAGCCGCCTGGTAAAAATTTTACCGGCGACTTATTATTGCTGCACTTATAACTATTGATTCTGTTGCTGTTTTAAAACCGGCCTTACCACAGGCGCCGGCTGCACCTTTGGATCAATGGTGGAAGGAGCTGTCACTACCGGCCTGGGTGTTTCTGCGGCGCCGGCAAGAATTTTTGCCTGTGCAGCATTACCCGGTGTAGCTGCCGGAGTATTTTTTTCCAGCACCATGGTTGGATTATCCATTGCAGGTACATTGCTTTTTTCATCTCTTTTTAAGGGCGAGGGGGCTGTGCGGTCTGCATCAGCAGGTGCTTCTTTGGGAGCCGCAAGCATAGGCGGCTTTGGAGGAGTTGATTCGATTGGTTTGGCGGTCTTTTCCTGCGCAGCTGCCCAGGTGGTAAGGCAAATGCCGGCGGCAATCAGCAAAGACGGTTTTATAATTTTCATATTCTTGGTTTTAAAATGATTTAATTATTGATGCCCAGTTTTGTTTTGATCAGTTGCATGTCTTTTTCCAGTTGTTCGTTTTTCTTTTTCAGGTCGGAGATCTCCTGCTGTTGTTTGTTGATGAGCAGCTGCTGTTCCTGGATGGCTTTAACAGTAACCGGGATGATATCAGAATAATAGATGCCGAGTTTATCGCTGGGTTTATTTAATGGATTTCCCTGGTCGTCTTTTGCCTCAACTTTGCTTTTTAATTCTCCTATCTGTACCACTTCATTCAAAACCGGCTGTACTTCCTGTGCTATGAAACCTATTTTTCTGCCCCACTGCGGATTTTCTTTCCAGGTATAAGTAACCGGGTGAAGTTTCATGATCTCATTTAATCCATAGTTCAGGTCGCTGATGTTTTCTTTATCTCTTGCATCTGATGTATTGATAGCGCCTACGGTGGCATATACGGTTGTCCATCTGTTGGTTAACAGACCTAAAGAGTTTGAATTATCACTAAATGGTCTGAAGGCAGTGCTTGACATTTCATATTCATCAACAGGGGTTACAAAATCATCACTGCTTCTCGCAAATATGAGTGTACCTGAAGCGGCTCCTGCCCTCATTTTCCAGTCGGTTCCGGCTCCTGTTTTGATCAGTTCAATGCCCGGCTCATAGCTGGTACTGAAACTGGCCACCCGCAAATTCACACTGGTGGCTGTTGGTTCATAGATGTGCAGTTTGGCAAGCGGGGCCGCCAGCCCGATACCAACATCAACAGATGTATTACCTAAGATGAGTGAATTACTTTGCGACACACTTGCATTGTAGCCGATGGCTGTGGCATTGGTAAGTGTACCCAGTGTGGCATTGGCGCTATTGCCTACAAGGGTATTATTTGTTCCGGTAGTGATGTTACTTCCTGCACTCGAACCGATTCCTGTATTTCCATTACCCGCTGTATTCACCAAAGCATTGGCACCCAGGGCAGCGTTGTTGGACCCTCCGGTACCGCCGCCCATGGCATAGTTGCCAATCGCCGTGTTTAAAGAACCGGAGGTATGATTGCGGAATGCCCAGGATCCCATGACTACATTTTGTGTTCCGCTGGCCAGGTTTTCT
>DMRT01000207.1 GCA_003455235.1 Chitinophagaceae bacterium | reverse complement strand
CTGTACATCACTGATATTTCATGGGGACGTATCAACCACCCGACTGAAGTACTGAAGATGGACCAGAAACTGAACGTGGTGGTGCTTGACTTTGATGATGACAAAAAACGCATCAGCCTGGGTCTGAAACAACTGACTCCTCACCCATGGGATACCCTCACCGAGAACCTGAAAGAAGGTGAAATCGTGAAAGGCAAAGTGGTGAACATTGAAGACTACGGTGCATTCCTCGAGATCATGCCGGGTGTGGAAGGATTGGTTCACGTAAGTGAAATCACCTGGGCCAACACCCCGATCAACGCCAAAGAGTTCTTCAAACTGGGTGATGAATACGAAGCAAAAGTGGTTACCCTGGATAAAGACACACGTAAGATGAGTCTTTCCATCAAGCAGATGACCCAGGATCCATGGAGCAATATCGAAGTTAACTTCCCCGAAGGAAGCAAACATACCGGTGTGGTGAAGAACATCACCCCGTACGGCGTATTTGTTGAACTTTCTACGGGCATCGGTGGTATGATCCACATCAGCGACCTGAGCTGGCTGAAACGTTTCAATAACCCGAACGAATACACCAAGGTTGGTAACAACATTGATGTGGTGATCATGAACATTGATAAAGATAACCGCAAACTTCAGCTGGGCCACAAGCAGATCGAAGAAGATCCCTGGAACACCCTGGAATCTACCTTCCCTGTTGGAAGCATTCACGAAGGAACCGTTATCCGCAAGGATGATAAAGGCGCCATCGTTCAGCTCCCGTACGGACTGGAAGGATTTGCTCCTGCCCGTCACCTGATGAAGGAAGATGGCAAAGCCATTGTGGCTGAAGAAGTAGCCAGGTTCATGGTAATTGAATTCGACCGCAACGACAAGCGCATCGTGTTAAGCCATACCCGCCTTTGGGAACAGGTGATTGAAGAAGAAAAGCAGGCTGTGATGAAAGAAAAGAAAGCCGAAGCCGAGATAACCAAGAAAGCAGTGAAAAACCTGCAGAGCAAGGTAGAGAAATCAACCCTGGGCGATCTTGGAATCCTGGCCGACCTGAAAGCGAAAATGGACAGTGATGCCGCCGGTGCCGCTTCAGCTGATGAAGCTCCAAAAGCAGAATAAGAATAATCATTCTTCATAAAAAAATCCCTCCGCAGATGCGGAGGGATTTTTTTATACTTCAATTTTTTATTACTCGAGTATTTTAACTTCTGTTCTTCGGTTTTGTGCACGGCCCTCGGCTGTTTTGTTATCGGCCACCGGAACAGAAAAACCATATCCCTTAGCCGTTAAACGGTTGGGGTCGATCCCTTTCCCGATCAGGTAATTCCGCACCGTATTGGCCCTGTTTTCCGACAATACCTGGTTGCTTTTGGCGGTACCTACATTGTCGGTATGTCCCTGTATCTCGATGCGCTCATCGTCTTTCCGGTTCAGGTAGGCAACCAGTTCATCCAAAACCGGGAAAGCCTCCGGAAGAAGTTCGGCCTTGCCCGTTTCAAAATTACAATCCTCCAGTACAAAGCTTTTTGCAGGGAGGAACTGGATATCAATTTTAAAAGGGTTTTTATAATACGCATTGCCGGTTAATGCGGGAATATTGAGTACGTTGTAACTGGTGGAATCTTTAAAACCAAGAATAAAGATCTCGTACTTATCACCTGCCGGCAGGCGGGTGGAGAAGCGGCCGGTAGAATCTGTCAATCCCTGGTATTCCCTTCCATTCAACTGGCTACGGAAGATAACGATCTCATTGGGGAGGATGTTATTTTTGAAATCAGTCATCTTCACATCTACAGGTGCATCTTTAGGTATGCTGGCATTCTGAACGGTTCCCCCCTGGCAGAAAGTCATTAATGGTGCCAGTAAGGTGAGAATAGAGTAAAAGAATTTCTGCTTCATTGCACAAATAATTTTAGTTGGTTTAAAGATAATTATTAAAAATAACTTTCTCCATTTTTCAATTATTGTGCCGGCCGGGCTGCCTTTTGTTAACCGCTGGTGAATGCCTTACAGCCGCTGCTGAAGCCGTACTGTCATTTCCGTCTTCCAGCCTGCAAAATCTCCCTTACTGATATGCTCCCTTGCCTCTTTCACCAGCCAGAGGTAAAAAGCAAGGTTGTGTATGCTGGCAATGCTGAGCCCGAGTATCTCCTTCGACTTCATCAGGTGCCGCAGGTAAGCCTTGCTGTAGTAACTGCTGGTTTCGCATCCGATGCCATCATCAATGGGCGAAAAATCTCTTTCCCATTTCTTATTATCGATGTTGATCACACCATTGCTGGTAAACAACATGGCATTACGCCCGTTGCGGGTGGGCATTACGCAATCAAACATATCCACGCCCAAAGCGATGCATTCAAGAATATTCCAGGGCGTTCCCACCCCCATCAGGTAGCGGGGCTTTTGTTCGGGAAGAAGTGAGCAACATAACCCGGTATACTCATACATCATCTCCAATGGCTCGCCCACACTTAAGCCTCCGATGGCATTGCCGGCGGCATTTTTGGAAGCAATAAATTCAGCCGATGCAGTACGCAGATCTTTATAGGTACTGCCCTGGACAATCGGGAAAAGATTCTGTGTATAGCCGTATTTATCCGGCGTAGCATTGAACCGGCTGATGCACCGGTCGAGCCAGCGGTGTGTAAGCTCCATACTTTTTTTTGCATAAGCGTAGTCACTGGGATAAGGCGGGCATTCATCAAACGCCATGATGATATCTCCGCCAATCACCCGTTGAATATCCATCACCCGCTCTGGTGTAAACAGGTGTTTACCTCCATCAATATGGCTCTGAAACAGGGCTCCTTCTTCTGTCAGCTTTCGGTTGTTTGCCAGTGAAAATACCTGGTAGCCACCGCTGTCGGTAAGAATGGGTCTATTCCATCCATTGAATTGATGAAGTCCTCCTGCTGCTTCCAGCGTTTCCAGTCCGGGGCGCAGAAAAAGATGGTAGGTATTTCCCAGGATGATCTGTGCCTTTACTTCTTCCGCCAGTTGTTTCCGGCTAACCGCCTTTACACTTCCCACCGTACCCACCGGCATAAAGATGGGAGTAAGTATAGTACCATGGTCGGTGGTGATTGTTCCGGCCCGGGCCCCGGTTTGCGCATCGGTATGCTGCAGTTTGAATTGTAATGCTGGCATGAATCAGTTTATTATTCAACAGGCTGTGCATAGCCTGTTTTCAGTGCGTATTCCTTATTTCCATTCCTTATTTTTGCGTAATGAATTTTACCCAAAACTGGCAGCTGATCATTTTTTTTGTTTTCTGTTTCATTACTCTGGTCCAGGTTTTTTATTACCTGTTCTTCTTTGTACGGCTGGCGGCATACAAAACCAAACAAAAAAACACTTCTCAAACCCACCCGGTATCGGTAATCATCTGTGCAAGGGATGAAGCAGCAAATTTAGTGAAAAATCTTCCGGGGGCGCTGATACAGCAGTACCGCACCACCCACGAAGTGATTGTGGTGGACGACAATTCATTCGACGACAGCAAATACCTGCTGGAAGAATTCCAGAAGACCTATAAACAACTGCATGTGGTTTTACTGAAGCAGGAGGCTAAATTCATACCTGGCAAAAAATTCCCCCTAAGTGTGGGAATTAAAACCGCCAAACATGAGATCGTACTGCTAACCGATGCCGATTGCGTTCCGGCCAGCGAGTTCTGGATAGAAAAAATGCAGGAGACCTATGACAATGATACCGAAATTGTGCTGGGCTACGGCGCCTTTCACAAAAGGAAGGGGATACTGAATAAACTCATCCGTTGGGAAACCTTTCATACCGCACTGCAATACCTTTCCTATGCACTGGCCGGCACCCCCTACATGGGCGTTGGGCGAAACCTGAGTTATAAGAAATCCATTTTCTTCCGCAACAAAGGGTTCACGTCGCACAATCATATTCCCAGCGGGGATGATGACCTGTTCATCAACAAAGCAGCCACCAAACACAATACAAAGATCAATATCGATAAAGACGCCTTCACCCTGAGTACCCCGGCCAAAACATGGCAGCAATGGACCAGGCAGAAAAGCCGTCATTACAGTACAGGGAAATTCTACAAAGCCTCCCATAAATTTCTACTGGGATTGTATTCTCTTTCGCATTTTCTTTTTTATCCCCTGCTGCTGGCAAGCCTGTTGCTGTACAACTGGCAATATGCACTGATCGTTTTCGGCATCCGCTTCCTGGCACAGGCCATTGTTTTATATCCCTGCATGAAAAAGCTGAATGAGAAAGATCTGTATCCCTGGTTCCTGTTCATAGATATCTGGATGTTCTTTTATTATCTCATCTTTGCTCCTGCTATCTTTAAACGGCCGAAAAAACAATGGAAGTAATCACCCGGTATTTTTCTGAATTCACCGAAGAACAGCTGCAACAACTGGGCGCCCTGAAAGAATTGTACCAGGACTGGAATACAAAAATCAACGTCATTTCAAGGAAAGACATGGCTCATTTCTATGAACACCATGTGCTGCATTCACTGGCCATTGCCACTACGTTTCGTTTCACAAAAGACATGGAAGTTATGGACCTTGGATGCGGTGGCGGATTTCCAGGAATTCCATTGGCTATTTTTTTCCCGGAAACAAAATTTCACCTGGTCGACAGCATCAATAAAAAACTGACCGTTGTTTCAGAAGTGGCCCGGGCCATCGGGTTACAAAATGTAACCGTTCAGCACAGCCGGGCAGAAGAAATAAAGGGACGAAAATTTGATGCGGTAGTGTCCCGGGCCGTTGCACCCCTGAAAGACTTGTGGCACTGGAGTAGGCCGCTTATCCGGAAAGCACCCGGCCAAACCGGGGAAGATGTCCCCCATGGTCTTGTTTGCCTTAAGGGGGGAGATCTGGGCCAGGAGATCTTTGAGAGTGGTTGTAAACCAATGGTTTGGGAGATAGAATCACTGTTCAGAGAAGATTTCTTTAAAGAAAAATACTTGTTATACGTTCCGGCCCGGTAGGATAATTACCAGTTTGTGGTATTGGTGATACTAATATAAAACGGGATTTTTGCAGCATGAATAAATCAGTGGCAATAGTAGAAGACAACAGCGATATCCGCCTCGCCCTGGAGCAGATCATAGAAGCCTCGGGTGAATATACACTGGCAGGCTCCTGTGTAAATGGTGAAGAGGCGCTGGTAAAGATCCCGATCCTGAATCCAAAAGTGGTTTTAATGGACATCAGCCTGGGAGGAATAAGCGGCATTGAAGTGGTAAGGGAGTTAAAAGCAACACACCCCGAAATACTCTTCATGATGTGTACTATTTACGATGAAGATGAAAAGATCTTTGAAGCACTGAGCGCCGGAGCCAGTGGTTATGTATTGAAAAAAACATCCCCGGTAAAAATGCTTGAAGCCATTACCGAACTCATCGAAGGCGGGGCGCCCATGAGCAGCCAGATTGCACGCAAAGTAGTGGCGGCTTTCCAAAGCAAGCCCGCAGCTACCGCTTCTGTAACAGGAACCACAGTGCAAACCGGTACTGCACTGGATGTATTATCAAAAAGAGAAAACGAGATACTAGAAATGCTGTCGACCGG
>DMRT01000205.1 GCA_003455235.1 Chitinophagaceae bacterium | reverse complement strand
AGTTAAAATCACCACTGGCAGGATGGGTAATGATATACCGGGCCTGGAAATTTTCGGTGTTGGGTGTAACCTGGAACATCAGGTCCTGTGCAAAGGAATTACGGTTGTACCGGAAATGGAGGCGGGTAAAATGAACATTGCGATTACCGTTATCAGGTTCATCATTATCAATATCGCTGTAATCATTCCAGTCTTTGCCGTACAGCCACCAAACACCACTCTGTACCAGGTCCTGTTCTGTAGGCGGATTGCCCACGCAGGGATCGCATTTCATCTGGTTAATGGGGGTAACGTTCCAGGCGTATTCCAGGAAGGCGACACTCCTGTCTTCATTTTTCCATTGCTGGGTAAACAGGTTGCCATAGAAGGCACCGAAATTCTTTTGAACGAACAGGGGAATATTTCTGCCGGTTTCCATGCTTACATTGCGGTAATTGGTGCATTCGATCCTGCCCTTGCGGGTGAAAGCATATACAATCAGGTCCTGGTCTCCATCCGCATTGGCCATGCCCAGCCGAATGGGCAGCATGAATTTTGGTGAACTGAAACTGATCTGTATCGGCCGCAGGAAATTATTATTCAGCTTTTGCTTTTCTTTCTCATTCACCTTCACCACAAAAAACTTGAGATTGCTTTTGATGTACGGATCCAGCACTTCTTCAGCATTGGCCGGAATCTTATACCCGTTTTCATTCAGCCAGTCCTTCAGTCCGCTGCTTTCCCTGGCACTGAGGATCAGGATGTCGTATTCACCCACGAGGTACTTGGCTTCTACGGTTACTGATTTTCTTTTCACACCATAAGCCGAAGTCACAGTTACTTCATTCAGCTGGGCACCCGCCACTTTTCCTGCCAACGCATCTTCCGCACTCCGGTAATTCACGCAGGGATTCTGATCCCAGTACTCCACCAGCCTGGGTGCACTGTAATCATTCAGTTTTTGAAAAATCGACTGATCCACCACTTTGATGTTCTCCCGGCTCAGCACCACCGGTACCGGTACCACCATGGCAAAATCTTTGGTGTCTCCTTTAAAATCATTGTACATGGTGATTACGTTTTTATTGCCATCCCTCACCAGGATCACCTGGCTGGTTTTATTTTTCAGTGTACCATCCGCCTTGCTTACATAAAAGCCGCAGAAAGAGTACAGGATCGGGGACAGGGCAATAAATCCCCCCAGCATCAGCATTTTCTTTTTCATAATTTATATTTAGAGTTGAACAATCACATCACCGACCTGCTGTAGATCGTGTGCAGGAATTTTTCTTCCTGCGGCGTATATTTTTTGGAAGGGGTCCATTCAAACTTCGTTGCTTTGAACAGGAGATCAAGCAAAGGGACCAGTGGTTGGGCGAGTACCAGAACAAATATGGGTGCGCCATTCATGAACCTGAATGTGGCAAGGTAAAAGGCAACGGCTGCAATCGCCACACTCCAGGTAATCCTGGCGAGGCGGTGATTGGGTGTTGTTCTCGGGTCGGTAATCATAAAGAATGAAAACAGCAACAGGCTTCCGGTACTTACAGATTGAATGAAATAATCCATTGGCCAGCCCAGGTAAATGATCTGCCGGGCAAACAACAGTGCCGCGAAAGTTCCAAGAAAAGCAATGCTTACATCCAGTTTTTGCACCCGGGTAGTAACGATAAAGCCAAGACAGAGCACTCCAAACAGGATCACAGCCCCGCTTCCCCACTGGCCCGGACTTATCCACGCATTACCGGTAAGCAAAACAGATATCACTATGCCCAGGGCTGACGGGTTGAATATGTGTTTCCCGTTTACCCGGATGAGGTATTTGGATACAATCGAAACAACGGCTGCCAGCACCGCCACCCACCAATAATTTGTTTTAAGCAGCAGACTTAAGCCAAAGGAAGAAATGAGAACGGAAGGGATCCCCTTTTTATACCTGTCCCAAAACCGGAAATCTTTTTTGCCGAAAAAGAATTCGCATATAAGCTGAAAAAGCAGGCTGGTGGCGAAATAGGTTAGGTATAACCAGGATTCATTGTCCCAATGCAGGAAGAATATGCCGTAGCTTAAAAAAACAGACTGGAAGATGATCTGGAAATAGCGGGCGTCTCTGAACAGGGCGGTCTGCTGCATAACAGTTGATTTGTACTAAGGATGAAATTTCTTTTCCGTTTGCACAAAATGCTTGTTAAAAATTGGTGAAGCCGACCCGGATAAATTTTTATGGAATCGGAAAAACAACGCATCGCCGCCTGTCAAAAAAAGGAAGAGGATTGTTTTAAAATTCTTACTTTGAAATGAAAACGCCGGCAGAAACTGTAAAAAAAGTATAAACGGAACAACCGCATGATGAACGATGAAGCAGCAGGATTCATATTGTTGTCATGAGTAAAAAATGATCATGAAAAAATTTATTACCCTTATTGCGCTCAGTATGCTGGTAACCGAAGCCAGATCCCAAACCGGCCGTGTCCCTTGCAGCAGGCCGGAATACAGGCAATTTGATTTCTGGATAGGCGAATGGGAAGCCTTCGGAACCAATGGGAAAAAAGCAGGCGATAGCCGCATAAGTCTGATACTGGATAGTTGTGTTGTCCTGGAAGAATGGACCAGTGCATCCGTACAGCAGGGCCTCCGCTATGCAGGAAAAAGTTTCAACACGTATAATGCTGCAACAAAACAATGGCAGCAGACATGGGTGGATAATACCGGCGGAAGCAATGAATACCTGCAGGGTAAATTTGAAGACAACAAAATCATCTTTAGCTCTTCTCCTTTCAGGTTCAGTAAAGACACACTGGCGATCCGGAGGATCACGTTTACAAACCTGGGTCCGGCAAAACTGCGGCAGCACGGTGAAATATCAAAAGACAATGGCGCCACCTGGGCTACAGAGTATGATCTTGAATACAGGAGAAAGAAATAGTATCATCGGGTTAAACTAACTGACAAATGGCTGAACTCAAAACAAGACAAACCAAAGAAAAGGTGCTTGATTTCATCCGGGCGGTTACTGATGAGAACAGGCAGGCAGAATGCATGGTATTGCTTAAGATGATGAAGAAAGTCACAAAAGCAGATCCTGTGGTGTGGGGTAACGGTGTGGTGGGATTTGGTGTTTTTCATTATAAATCAGAACGAAGTAAGCAGGAAGGCGATTGGTTCATGACAGGGTTTGCTCCACGCAAACAAAACATGACTATTTATATCATACCCGGTTTCGGCGGTTATTCCGGTATTATGAAAAAACTTGGGAAACATAAAATTGGTGGTTCCTGCCTCTATATTAACAAACTGGCAGATGTGGATCTGAATGTACTTGCGGAACTGGTTAGCAAAGCCTATCACCAAATGAAAGAAAAGTATAAGTAAGAATCATAAATTTTATTAAAACAATAAAACAGGTACCATGCAGAATGCGATCAGTTGGTTTGAAATACCAACCACCGACCTTAACCGGGCACAGAAATTTTATGAAACTGTTTTTGGCATCAGCATGATGCCGATGGACACACCGAATATCAAAATGCGTATGTTTCCGCTGGATGACATGATGACCCAGGTAGGCGGCGCCCTGGTCGACAGCGGCGGTTTTCATAAACCATCCCTTACCGACGGGCCATTGGTATACCTGAATGGAAATCCCGATGTGCAGACTATACTGGATAAAGTGCCGGCTGCCGGTGGAAATATCATGGTGCCTAAAACCGAGATCAGTCCTGAGTACGGTTTTATGGCAGTAATTATCGATACCGAGGGCAACCGCATCGGGCTGCACAGCGTTCCTCAATAAAAGCCTGTTATGAAAAAATACCTGCTTGCAGCCTGTTTTCTTTCAGTGTCTTTGCCGGTGATGGCTCAGCCAGACAGCGTGAAATACGTGAACGAAATCAATGAACAGGTTTGGAAACCATTTATTGCCCACCTGGTTGCCGGCAACCAGGGAGGATTCAGGTCCGTACACAGCTCCCGCATTACCCGGGTGGAGATTGATGAGGGTAAGCTGATGGATTATGAAAAGTATTTTCCGCCCATCGACCCCAAGCAACAGGAACAAAGTAAAAAATACAAGCGCACATTTGAACTACGGTTCGATAAGCGGATAAGTAACGGATCCCGTGCCTGGGAAAGCGGTTATTACAAAGGAACAGTAATTCCGGAAGGAAAAGAACCGCGATCTTACTACGGCCGGTTTTATGTATTGCTGGAAAAAGAAAATGGCGTCTGGAAAATACTGGTGGACGCCGATACGGGCAAAGACGCTACGGAAGAAAATTTCAACAGGGCATCGGCCATGGAAATAAAACAATAATGGTAAATAGGTAAACGAATTTTGCATGAATACGTATGACTGGAGCCGTTTTGTAGCAAGGGTGAATGTTAAAGCCCCATTTGATAAGCTTTACTGGTGCTGGGCTACCCGGGAAGGGATTGAATATTGGTTTCTCCGGCTGAGCGAATACAGGAAACCGGACGGGACCTTGCGTGCCCACGATGAACCCGTTCAGAAAGACGATACTTACCTGTGGCGCTGGCATGGCTGGAGTGATGATACCACCGAATACGGAACGATACTGGAGTGCAATGGAAAAGATCTTTTCAGATTCAGCTTTGGCAAAGCAGGTAACTGTACTGTAACGCTTAAAACCGAACAGGGAGAACATATTGTGGAACTAGTGCAGGACGAAATTCCCACCAATGAGCAGGGCATGCATTACTGGCACCTGGGTTGCAAAACCGGGTGGACATTTTACCTTGCCAACCTGAAATCCTTGCTGGAAGGCGGAATCGACCTGCGTAACCGGAATGAGAAATTACAACAGGTTATTAATTCCTGAATCATATGGCATATAATGAAAAACTGGCAGACCGGGTACGGGAAATCATTTCCTTAACGCATAAAATAACTGAAGAGAAAAAAATGTTCGGGGGACTTTGTTTTATGGTGAACGATAAAATGTGCCTGGGTGTGGAAAAAGAACGGCTGATGGTACGGCTTGACCCGGAACGCTATGATGAAGTAATGGAAAAGGACGGATGCAGGCCGATGGATTTCACCGGGAAGGTGATGAAAGGATATGTATTTGTGGATGCCGATACGCTGACAACAAAGAAAAAACTCGAGTACTGGGTACAGCTGGCATTGGAGTATAATAAAAAAGCCAAAGCTTCTAAAAAGAAAAAATGAAAAAACTACCGGTCGTCCTGCTTTTTGTTTCGGGTGTTTGTGCCTTTGTTCTGAAGGACAGCCAGGAAGTATTCGGCAAACTGTATGCGCTGGAAGGAACCTGGAAGATGACCACCAAACGAGGAGCAGTCTGTGAAGAATGGAAGAAAATGAGTGATACACACCTGCAAAGCCGGGGATATTTTATCCGGGGAACCGATACGGTGATCAGCGAGCAGGTGGCCCTTACCAACACAAAAGAAGGAGTCTTTTATACCTCCACCGTGGAAGGTCAGAACAACCAGCAGCCTATTCCGTTTAAACTTACAAAGTATGCAGACAATGTATTTGTTTTTGAAAACCCGCGGCACGATTTTCCCCGGCGGATCGTTTATTCGTTCATAACGGCCGATTCCCTTCATGCCTTTGTGGATGATGGCACAGAAGGAGGGAAGCGTCAGAATTTTTATTACAGGAAACAATAATCATGAAATACAGTTTAGAAAAATCGTACGAAATACTTGATCGTACACCGGCCGTTTTACAATCATTGCTGGGTGGGTTGAGTGATGACTGGATCTTGCCCAATGAGGGCCCCGAAACATTTTCGCCTTACGACGTGGTGGGACATTTGATACACGGCGAAGCCACTGACTGGACGGCCCGTGCAAAAATGATCCTGGAATACGGCAACACAAAAACATTTGAGCGCTGGAACCGCACAGCCATGTACGAAGAAAGCAAAGGGAAAACCATGCAGCAACTATTAGATGAATTTGCAGCAGTGCGAAAAGAAAATATTGCATGGCTGCAATCTTCGCAATTAACGGAAGCAGATTTAGATAAAAAAGGAATGCACCCTAAATTGGGTGAAGTAACATTAAGAAACTTACTGGCAACATGGGTGGTGCATGATCTCACACATCTTGCACAGATAACAAGAGTAATGGCAAAGCAATACAAAGAAGAGATGGGACCATGGCCTGAGTTTTTCAGGATACTGAGTTTTTAAATTTCATATACGCATAACATCAGCACATGATATCAAAAGCAACAACCGTAGAGCAATACATGAGCGAATTGCCCGAAGACAGGCAGGCTGCATTCACTAAACTGCGCAACACCATAAAGAAAAATCTCCCAAAAGGTTTCCAGGAAACAATGGGCTATGGCATGGTGGGGTATGTGGTGCCGCATTCAAAATATCCTGCCGGTTATCACTGCGATCCTAAACTGCCGCTGCCTTTCATAAGCATTGCTTCGCAGAAAAATTTTATAGCAGTGTATCACATGGGTGTATATGCAAAACCAGAATTGCTGAAATGGTTCACTGCCGCACACGCAAAAGCTTCTGCAAAAAAATTAGACATGGGCAAAAGCTGCATGCGCTACCAAAAGCCCGGTGACATTCCTTTTGATTTGATTGGCGAACTCGCAGGCAAAATGACTCCCGATGACTGGATTGAATGTTATGAAAAAAATTTTAAGAGATGATGAGCTGGGCTAAGGAATAAGCATTGAACTTTCGTTGCGTCGCACTCTTGTGCTGTATAACTTAATGGGCAAATTGCGACATTGACGCCCCATTAACAGAACGTACAAGAGTGCGACGCAACGATG
>DMRT01000232.1 GCA_003455235.1 Chitinophagaceae bacterium | reverse complement strand
ATCACCAAATTATCAAATCACCCAATCATCTTTGGTTTCATTTAACATCTTCTCCCGGTTACATTCTTTATGCATTTTGTATCAATGAGTATCTCATTCATCTAAACTCATTGTTATGAAAACAAAACCAATTGCCGTTTTCCTGCTACTTGCCGTTATTTTCTTTTCCTGCAGCCGGAACAGTGAACAAAAGGCGATGACGGCCGATCTTATTGAACTGAAACCCCAGAACGAACCTCCCCAGACAAAGGTGGATAACGAAAAGCAACAAATACCCGTAGCTCCCCCGCAGCCGGTATTCGCCGATTCAGCAGCCCCGTTGCAAAAGCCCACATCACTCAATCCCGGTTGGGATAAGAAAATGATAAAAACAGGAACACTGAAAGTGGAAGTGAAGAACTTCCGGAATTTCAGCAACGCGGTTCACAACACCATCAAACAGTACGGCGGTTATATCGCCCAGGAAGAACAGAACAGCAGCGGAGAGAAAACCGAAACCGTCATCACCATTAAAGTGCCGGTAGACCAGTTTGAAAACATGATCAACCAATTGTCTGGTGAAGAAGACAAAGTGCTGGAGCGGAAGATAAGTACCGAAGACGTTACCACCGATATTATCGATACCCAATCAAGGCTGGAGGCAAAAAAGAAGATGCGGGCAAAATACCTGGAGCTGATGCAGCAATCGAAAAACATGGAAGACGTGCTGCAGGTACAGAACAGCGTAAACAACATACAGGAAGAACTGGAGTCGGCAGCAGGCCGTATTCAATCGCTTTCCCGGCAGGCATTATTCAGCACCATCCAGCTCACATTTTTTCAGCCTGCGGCCGGATACGTGGGACCGGAGGAACATCCCGGTATTACATCCCGGATTGCGGCGGCATTTAAAACCGGTGGTGCATTCGTAGCCGACCTGTTTGTTGGACTGATCAGTATCTGGCCCTTGTTGCTGCTGGCAGCAGGCATTTACCTCGTGTGGAAAAGGATGAAACCGGGGAAGGTAACGGCAAACAACAGCGTTACCAATTGAGCATTGTTTCTTGAGTATTGAACATTGCAACATTCAATGTTCAATACTTTTTGATGTTTACCGGAAAATAACGGTTCCCAGCTGCCGGGTAAGTTCAATCTCCATCTGCTTCAGGTGCTGGTGTGTTTGCACCAGCATCAGTTGGTCTTCGGCCGAGGTGGCTTTTTCCAGGTCACGCTGGTTTTCATCCATCAGCCTTTTTATTTTACGCAGCTTTAAATAATTGAGGGTGGAAAATACCTCTTCGGCAAACAGTTCATCCCGGGTGGCAATATGTCCGTCGAAATGTTCTTTCCAGTTGGGGCTGATCTCGTAGTTGAAATCCATGATACTCACCACCAGGGAACTCATCTTCAGGTCATCATGGTACAGGAAATTCCTGGCGGTGGGTTCTATGCCGGCTTCGTACCAGGCTTTGTAGGTTTGGTATATCCTTACCAGTTCGCGGTTATCGATCAGTTCTTCCAGGTGATTCTCATCCATCTCTTTAAAAATGTATTCGGCCACTTTCAGTTCTTCATTCCATTGTTTATGACCAAACTCCAGCAGGCTCCGGATCATCGCCTGTTCGTGAATTTCGTCTTTGTTGAACAGGGCAAGCGTTTCCGCATCTGCGGGCATGTCGTGCATACCCGAACCCGCTTCTTCTTCCAGCCGCTGTTCCCGGTTCGACCGGAACTCCTCCTTGCTCACCTTTTCGCGGATGAATTTATTCACCAGCGCATGCAGGCCGCTTTCTTCAATTTTTAATATTTCGGCGCACTGCTTGATGTAATCCTGCTGCTTGGTAAAATCCTCTGCCTTATTGATCCGGGAAATGGTTTCGGCTACCTGGTTCACCACGATGGATTTTTTATTGCTGTCGTTCCCGGCGTCTTTCAGTGCAATATCCAGCTGAAAGAGGATGACGTCTTTTTTGTTGGTGCGGATGAATTCATTGAACGCCATGGTGCCCACCTTATTCACATAGCTATCGGGGTCTTCTTTATCAGGGATCAACACCAGTTTTACATTCAGGCTTTCTTCCAGAGCCAGGTCAAGTCCCCGCAGCGCTGCCTTAATACCGGCATTGTCACCGTCGTAAATGATGGTGAGGTTATTGGTGTATTTTTTTATCAGGCGTAACTGGTCGGGCGTAAGAGCCGTACCGCCGCTGGCCACCACGTTTTCGATGCCGGCCTGGTGCAGGCTTACCACATCGGTATACCCTTCCACCAGCAGGCATTCATCGGCTTTATCAATGGCTTGCCGGGCAAAATAAGAACCGTAAAGAATTTTACTTTTTACATAAATTTCATTCTCGGGTGTATTGATGTACTTGGGCGCCTTGTCATTGCTTTTGATGATGCGGGCGCCGAAGCCCATTACTTTGCCGCTTTGGTTGTGTACCGGGAAAATAATGCGGCCGCGGTAATTATCATACGCATTGCCGTCCCGTACATTCACCAGCCCGCTCTTCTGCAGGTACTCCAGGCTGAACTGGTTTGCCAGGGCGGCTTTGGTAAAGCCCTCCCGGGCTTCGGGATTAAAGCCTATCTGGAATTTTTTGATGATGTCTTCCCGGAATCCGCGTTCTTTCAGGTAACTGAGACCAATGTCCCTGCCTTCTTCGGTATTGAACAAATGGTCGCTGAAGAATTTCTGTGCAAAGTTATTGATGATGTACAGGCTGTCGGCTACCTGTTGCTGTTGTTTGAATTCGGGACTGGTTTCTGTTTCCTCAATCTCCACATTGTAGCGGGCCGCCAGCCAGCGGAGTGCCTCCACGTAGCTGTACTTTTCATGCTCCATCAAAAAACTGAT